>JAQFVJ010000128.1 GCA_029439525.1 Caballeronia sp. BR6202001591004 | reverse complement strand
GCGCGCGACTACGGCGGCTCGCTCGCCGCGCGTAACCGCGCGGCGCCGATCGTCGTGAACGGTCCGGAAGGCGGCACGCAGCACGACGCCGATCAATCGCACGGCGCGGAGTTCTGCTGACGCTGCATCGCGCTTAAAGACAACGTTGAGGCAAGACATGACCACCGCTGGCTTACAGGTGATCTTCATCGAAGACGACGAACTCGTGCGGCGCGCGAGCGTGCAGAGTCTGCAGCTCGCGGGTTCCAATGTCGCGGGCCACGGCAGCGTCGAATCTGCCGTGCGCGATCGATGCGAGCTTTCCCGGCGTGATCGTGAGCGATATCCGTTTGTCGGGCGCGAGCGGTCTCGATCTGCTCGCGCAATGCCGCGAGCACGCGCCCGAAGTGCCGGTGATTCTCGTCACCGGTCACGGCGATATTTCCATGGCCGTTCAGGCGATGCGCGACGGCGCGTACGACTTCATCGAAAAGCCTTTCGCATCCGAGCGCCTGATCGAAGCCGTGCGCCGCGCGCTGGAACGCCGCACGCTGATCCTCGAAAACCAGGCGCTACGGCGCGAACTCGCGGAGCAGAGCAGCGTCGCGCCGCGCATCATCGGGCGCAGTCCGGCGATCGAATAGGTGCGGCGGCTGATCGCCAACGTCGTGCCGACGGGCGCGTCCGTGCTCATCAATGGCGATACGGGCGCGGGCAAGAAACTGTCGCGCGCAGCCTGCACGACCTCTTGCTGCGTCACGACAAGCCGTTCATCGCGGTGAATTGCGGCGCGCTGCCGGAGCAAATGTTCGAATCGGAGATGTTCGGCTACGAGGTTGGCGCGTTCACAGGCGCGCAGAAACGGCGCGTCGGCAGGCTGATGAAGGCGGCGTCGGGCGGCCCGCTGTTTCTCGACGAAATCGAGAACATGCCGCTATCGCTTCAGGTGAAACTCCTGCGCGTGCTGCAGGACGGCGTGCTCGAACGCCTCGGTTCGAATCAGCCGGTGCGCGCGAACCTGCGCGTGGTGGCGGCGGCGAATGGCGACATGAACGAGCACGTCACGGACGGCACGTTCCGGCGCGATCTGTTGCACCGGCTGAATGTCGTCACCATCACGCTGTCGCCGCTGAACGAACGCCGCGAAGATATCGTGCCGCTCTTCGAACACTTTCTGCTCGATGCCGCCGTGCGCTATCAGCGGCCCGCGCCGCGCACATCACGGACCGGCAACGCGCCGAACTGATGCAGCGTGACTGGCCCGGCAACGTGCGCGAACTGCGCAACGCGGCGGATCGCATGGTGCTGGGCATCGTCGACGACGCGGGTGTGTCGCCGCTCGACACGTCGACGCAGACGCTCAAGGAGCGCACCGAGCAGTTCGAGGGCGCGGTGGCGGAAACGCTTGAGCAATGGGGTGACACAGTGGCCGTGGCGGCGGGTCGCCTTCAGCTCGGCAAGGCGACCCTCTATGAGAAGATCAAACGGTATGGGATTGCGGTGAAGGGCGATTCGCCGGAGCGATAAAAAAGCCCGCATCAGCGGGCTTTTTCCTTGGATCGGCGGAATTCACGCCTTCGAATCCAGCGCCTTATCGAGCAACTGATCCAGTTCCGCGAACGTCGGCTCGCCGACATAGCGCTTCAGAATCTTTCCGTCCTTGTCGACGACGAAGGTGGTCGGCGTCAGTTGCACGTTGCCGAACTGCTTCGCGGCGCTGCCGTCGTCCATCGCGACCTTGAACGGCAGATTGCGCGTCTGCGCGTAGTTCGACACGTACATCGGCGCGTCATAGTTCATCGCGACAGCGCCGAACTCCAGGCCGCGGCCCTTGAACTTGTTGTACGTGTCGATCATCTGCGGCATTTCCTTCATGCAGGTCTCGCAGCTAGTCGCCCAGAAGTTGATCAGATAGACCTTGCCCTTCAGATCGGCGGCCGTCGAAATCTTTTGTCCCGACAGGAGCGTGAAAGTCGCGTCCGGCACTTTCTGCTGGCCGCCGAAGGCGAAATAGCCAGTGCCGGCGATCACGGCCGCGACAAGCACCATCGCGATATAGCGCAGCAGACTTTGGGCGCGCGTAGAAGTGAGTTGATTGGCTTGAGACATGGATGAACCTCAGATCGCCGGAATCCGCGCCGCTACGTGGCCGGACCGCGCAATGACAGTGCCGAACAATTTTAGCGCTGATTTCGAGATGAAGTCGTGACGCGCCGATACGTCCGGTATCAGGGCGCGATAATGTGAAGCTTTTCACGCAATGGTTCGTCATGATGCGAGTGATCTCGAAATTCCGTAGCTCCTGGCTTCCTTCCAGTTTCACGCAGTTTACGTTAGTTTGCCTTCGTTCACGGCACGTTAAATAATTAAATAAAATCAATGGTCTGTGAAATAGCCCGTTAAGCAGGGTCCGATACGACGAAAATGCGCACCGGATTGATGCCGTGTGCATAAGTCAAGTCTTGACAGACAATTTTTCGCAGAGCATCGTGTGGGCCCGTTCTGTTTCAGGCTTTCAGGCGACGGAAAGCGCCCGCCGATACTGCACGGCTTCCGAAACCACGCTCGGGACGTCCGCGCCAGCGAGATCCACGATCGTGCGCACCACTTTGAGCCCACGATAGTGGGCGCGCGCCGACCAGCCGAAACGCTCGCCCGCTGCGCGCAAGATCGCTTCGGCATCGGGCGTGGGCCGGCAGACATCGTCGACTTCGCGGCCGTCGAGTTCGCGGTTGGTCTTGCCCTGACGCCTGGGCTGAACTTCGCGCGCGGCTGCCACGCGCGACGCGACGACCGCGCTCGATTCCCCACGTCGCGCGCCACGCGCGGAAAGCTCGGCGGGCGATAGCGCCGGCAATTCGATCTGGATATTATCGATGTGATCCATCAGCGGCCCGGAGAGCTTGCGCAGATAACGCGTCGCGACATCGGGCGAACAGCGGCAGCGTCCGGCCGGATCACCTCGCCAGCCGCATGGGCACGGATTCATCGCCACGACGAGCTAGCACGCGGCCGGGAAATCCGCCTGCTGCGCGGCACGCGAAGTGGTGATGCGGCCGGCTTCGAGCGGCTCGCGCAAAGTTTCGAGCACTTTGCGATCGAACTCGGGTAATTCGTCGAGGAAGAGCACACCGAGATGCGCGAGCGTGATCTCGCCCGGCTGTGGCGGATTGCGTCCGCCGACGAGCGCCACCGAACTCGACGAGTGATGCGACGCACGAAAGGGCCCCTGCCGCCATTGAGCCGGCGTGAAGCCGAGCGAACTCGCCGAGAGAATGGCAGCCGAGGTGAGCGCTTCGTCGTCGGTCATCGGCGGAGTAGACGGCGAGCCTCGATTTGCCCGCGCCGGGCGTCCCGATCATCAACAGGTGAGCCCCCAGCCGCCGCGATTTCAAGCGCCCGGCGCGCGGCCGGATGGCCGATGACATCGGCAAAATCGGGCATCGGCGCGGCGCGTTCGTCGTTCAACGGCTCGACGCCTTGCACCGGTCTGAGGCGCGCATCCGGCACGCCGTTTAGATGCGCGCACAACGAGGGCAAATCGGCCGCGCCGGACACTTCTCGCGATTGGATTGTTCAGCGATTCGGGAGGAATCTGCCGCGCTCGCGGCGAGAATGCCGAGCGCGATGGGCAAGTCGAAGCGACCCGACTCCTTGGGCAAGTCGGCGGGCGCGAGATTGACGGTGGTGCGGCCGACGGGAAATTCGAACCCGCAGTTTTGCAACGCGGCGCGCACGCGCTCGCGGCTTTCGCGGACTTCGAGATCGGACAGTCCGACGATGTAAAATGACGGCAACCCGTTCGACAGATGGACTTCGACAACGACTTCCGGCGCGCGCCCAGGAGCGGGCACGCGGTTACGTACCACGGCAAGCGACATGATTTCACCTTGAGCGGCGCGTGCGTCGATCGTTCGCGCACTGCGCCGGGTTTCACTTCAGGACGTCACGGCTCGCCCGCCGAGGTCTTCCCAAAAAGTTATTTAGTCTTGCGACTCCACGCCGCCCGCCAGCTTCTGCTCGAGCTGCGCGACGCGCTTTTCCAGTTCCTCCAGCCGCGCGCGGGTGCGCACCAGCACTTGCGTCTGCGTATCGAATTCCTCGCGCGTCACCAGATCGAGCTTCGAAAAGCCCTGCGCGGGCATCGCCTTCATGTTCTTTTCGACGTCCTTGGCCGGCGAATTCTGGAAGAACTCGCCCATCTTCTGCTGCAGATCGTTGAATACGTCGTTGGGCTGCTTCATCGTTTCTCCCTTCTTGCACAAAAAAGGTGCATTCGTTGTTAGGTCAGTGCTTCGGATTATCGGATGTTCGATTTTGGTGCGCGTCGACACGTACGCGACGCACTCCGGAAACACTGTTCGGACGCGGCGATTTTAGCGCTGCCAGTCGTTTACGATGTTCCCCATGCTCCTTTTTACGGGACCTCGGGACCACTCTAGCAACGAACCTACCCGCGCGCCAGCCAGCGGCACACCTGTTGGTCATTCGACCGAGTCTTTGTGTCGAGGTTTCAGCAAATCGCGTAAAGCCCCGCCGGCATTCGCATGGCATACGAGTTGCGTAGTTGGCGCGAACCTTTTCTGCAGGCCTCCTTGAGCGGCCCGGCAGAGCGAACGTGGCGCCGTAAAGATGACCCACCCCGCTAGGATCAGGCACACTACAGCGAGGGATACATGAAGCTCATTACCGCAATCATCAAGCCGTTCAAGCTCGACGAAGCGCGCGAAGTGCTCTCGGCGATCGGCGTCTCGGGCATCACCGTGACGGAGGTAAAAGGCTTCGGCCGACAGAAGGGTCACACCGAGCTTTATCGGGACGCGGAATACGTCGTCGATTTTCTGCCGAAGGTGAAGATCGAAGTCGCTGTGTCGGACGACATCGTCGATCAGGCGATCGAGGCCGTCGAACGCGCCGCGCGAACCGGGAAGATCGGCGACGGGAAGATCTTCCTTCGTCACCGCCATCGAGCAGGTCATCTGCATCCGCACCGGCAAGACCAGCGCGGATGCTCTTTAAATCCGCATCGGCGAAATAATGCTAGCAAAGAAACAAGCGACAAGAGGAACCAGAAGAATGCGCAACTTTTTGATGTCACTGGATGGTGACGGGCGCGCTGATCGGCGCGAATGTCGGCACCGCTCTCGCCCAGGATGCGTCTGCTCCGGCCGCTGCCTCGGCACCCGCGTCGTCCGATACCCCTGCAATTGCACCGTCCAGCGCCAATACGGCGATGGCTTCGTCGGCAGCCGCCGCGTCCGGCTCATCCGATGCGGCGCCCGCCACGCCGGCCGAGCCGGTGATGGTCGATTCGTCGAAAATCAGCTCGGGCGACACCGCCTGGATGCTGACCTCGGTCGCTCTCGTGCTGTTAATGACGATTCCGGGCCTCGCCTTGTTCTACGCGGGCATGGTGCGCAAGAAGAACGTCCTCGCCACGGCGATGCGGAACTTCGCCATCTGCTGCCTGATCACGATCCTCTGGACGATCGTGGGCTACAGCATCGCATTCACGCCGGGCGGTTCGTTCATCGGCAGATTCTCGCGCGTGTTCCTGCACGGCATGGCCTACATTAAGGGCGACAAGGCGATAACGTTCACCGTCAGCTATCTGGCCACGACGATTCCCGAGTCCGTCTACTTCGCGTTCCAGCTGACTTTCGCGATCATCACGCCAGCGCTCATCACCGGTGCATTCGCTGACCGCATGAAATTCTCCGCGATACTCGTGTTCATGACGCTGTGGTCACTGATCGTCTACTCGCCGATCGCGCACATGGTCTGGGAACCGACCGGCTGGCTCGCGTCCGCTAGCGTTTTCGACTTCGCGGGCGGTACGGTGGTTCACATCAACGCCGGTATCGCGGGCCTGATGTGCTGTCTGGTGCTCGGTAAGCGCGTCGGCTACGGCCGTGAAGTGGGCCCCGCACAACCTGGTGCTCTCGCTGATCGGCGCATCGATGCTGTGGGTGGGCTGGTTCGGCTTCAACGCGAGTTCGGCAGTCGCCGCTGACGGCCGTGCCGGCTTCGCGATGCTGACGACGCAGATCGCCACCGCTTTCGCCGCGTTCGGCTGGATGTTCGCGGGAGTGGATTTCGAAGGACAAGCCGTCGGTGCTCGGCATCATCTCGGGCGCGGTCGCGGGTCTGGTGGCGGTGACGCCGGCGCCGGGCTTCGTCGGCGTGACGGGCGCGATCGTGATCGGCATCGTCGCGGGCGTGGTCTGCTTCTGGTCGGCGACGTGGCTCAAGCACAAGTTCAACTACGACGATTCGCTCGATGCGTTCGGCGTGCACGGCGTGAGCGGGATCATCGGCGCGCTGCTGACGGGCGTGTTCGCGGTGAAGGACATCGGCGGCTTCGACGACTCGGTGCTTGTTCAGGCGAAGGGCGTGCTCGTGGCGCTGGTGTACTCGGGCATTGTCAGCTTCGTG
>JAQFVJ010000127.1 GCA_029439525.1 Caballeronia sp. BR6202001591004 | reverse complement strand
CATCCAGCTGCCCGCCTTCGGCCAGCAGAGCCTGATCCAACAGCAGATGACACCAGTCCGCGAAACTGTCGTTGTCCGGATTCAGCCCCTTCACCAGCGGATGCTCCGGATTCACTTCCAGAATCGGCTCTGCCTGCGGCGCCTTCTGCCCCGCCGCCTTCAGCATGCGTTGCAGATAACCGCTCATGTCGCCTTCATTGGCGACGAGGCAGCTCGGCGAATCCGTCAAACGGAACGTCAGACGCACGTCCTTCGCCTTGCCTTCAAGCGCTTCCTTCATCTTCTCGACGAGCGGTTTCAACTCTTCGCCGACCTTCTCCTGCTGCTTTTCCTCGTCGTTGAGCGTGCCCAGATCGAGGTCGCCGCGCGCGACGCTCGCCAGCGGCTTGCCGTCGAACTCGTTGAGGAATGAGAGAATCCATTCGTCGACGCGATCCATCAGCAGCAACACTTCCACGCCCTTCTTGCGGAACACTTCCAGATGCGGGCTGTTCTTCGCTGCCAGCCAGTTGTCCGCCGTGACGTAGTAGATCTTCGTCTGCTCGGGCTTCATGCGCGACACGTAATCCGCGAGCGACACGTTCTGTTCGTCGGAGTCGTTATGCGTCGATGCGAACCGCACCAGCTTCGCAATGCGCTCGCGATTGCTGAAGTCCTCGCCGATGCCTTCCTTCAGCACCTGACCGAACTCGTTCCAGAAGGTCTGATACTTCTGCTTGTCAGCGTCGTCCGTAGCTTGCGCGGAAGACGTCGCGATGTCTTCGAGCATCGACAACACGCGCTTGGTCACGCCTTCGCGGATCGCCTTCACATCGCGGCTTTCCTGCAGGATTTCGCGCGACACGTTCAGCGGCAGATCGGCCGAATCGACCACGCCCTTCACGAAGCGCAGATACGCGGGCAGCAACTGCTCGGCATCGTCCATGATGAACACGCGCTTCACATACAGCTTTAGCCCGCCGCGATGCTCACGGTTCCACAGATCGAACGGCGCATGCTTCGGCACGTACAACAGTTGCGTGTATTCGCTACGGCCTTCGACGCGATTGTGCGTCCACGCGAGCGGATCGTCGTGATCGTGCGAGATATGTTGATAAAACTGCTTGTACTGCTCATCACTGATATCGTTCTTCGGGCGCGTCCACAATGCGCTCGCCTGATTGACAGTCTCGTCCTCGTCCTTCGTGACCATCTCGCTTTTCTCGCTGTCCCACTCTTCCTTCTTCATGAGGATGGGCAGCGCGACATGATCCGAATATTTCTGGATGATCGACTTGAGCTTGTGCGTGGACAGCAGTTCGTCCTCGTCCGGACGAAGATGCAAGGTGATGGTCGTGCCGCGTTGCGCACGCTCGATATCCTCGACTTCAAAATCGCCCTCGCCCGCGCTGGTCCAGCGCACGCTCTGATTCGCCTGCAATCCGGCGCGGCGCGTTTCGACCGTGATCTTGTCCGCGACGATGAAGCCCGAGCAGAAGCCCACGCCGAACTGGCCGATCAGCGTGGCATCCTTCTGCTGGTCGCCGGAGAGCTTCGAGAAGAATTCCTTGGTGCCCGAACGCGCGATGGTGCCGAGGTGCGAAATGGCTTCGTCGCGGCTCATGCCGATGCCATTGTCGTCGATGGTGACGGTGCGCGCATCCTTGTCGAACGACACGCGGATACGCAGGTCCGGATCGTTCTCGTACAACAGCGCGCTGTTTTCGATCGCCTCGAAGCGCAGCTTGTCGGTCGCGTCGGGCGCGTTCGAAATCAGCTCGCGCAGGAAGATTTCCTTATTTCTGTAGAGCGAGTGGATCATCAGTTGCATAAGCTGCTTCACTTCTGCCTGAAAGCTCATGGTTTCTTGCGCCATGGTCGGGTCCTCTTGTGAATTGAATTGCGTTGATGCGGATGTCGATATATGTGGGCGATTCCGAGGTTTTCAAGTGCGATGTCACGGTACATTCCCCTACCATGCGCGCTTCAATCGACACACCGACATGAAACCAGCCGACTCCGCCAGGCCCGCCCGAAAGAAACGCCCACTCACGCCCGGCGAAATCGCGATGGCGCGGCTCGTCTTCGGCGATGTCATCGACCGACGGTGCGCGTCCACGCGCGAGGCTATCTGCCGTTCGGGCTGCAGCCCTCGCGTACCGCGATGGCGCCCAACGGCTACCTGTATTTTCCACGCGCCAGCTATCTGGACGACTTCTCCGCGTACGATATCGGCGATCGCATGTGGTTCATCCACAAGATGACGCACGTGTGGCAATTCCAGCTCGGCTATCCGGTGCGACTGCGCGGCGCGATCCGCATCGGACTGAGCTACGCGTACATGCTCGGTGCGGGCCGGCGGCTGTCCGACTACAACATGGAAGCGCAGGGCAACTTGCTCGCGGACTATTTCGCGCTGAAGTTCTGCGGCGTGCAGGGACGGCTGTACGAGCTTCGCTACCGGCACGCGCCCGATGCGCTCGCGCTCTACGAAGCCGTGCTGACCAACTTCATCCGCGCGCCGTCCGAACGACGCAACCTTCCGCGACGGCCATCAAGCTGGGCGGCGCGCCGCCTTCTCCAGATGCCCGGCGAGCAACGCGGGCAACGCCGGATCGCCGCAATTAGCGGCATTGAAGCGCATCCACGTCGTCGGCGACTAATGCGGGAAAAAACAGACTGCCCGGCGTCAGCAAAAAGCCCGCTTCGTGCCCCGCCGCCGCGAGTCCGTCCGAATCGGCCGGCATCGGCCCACAGAAACATGCCCGCCGACGGCTGCGTGAAGAGCCTGAGGCCGGTCTTTTCCATCATCAGCGCGTCTTGTCGCGCACGCCGTCGAGCCGCGCGCGCAGCCGCTCGACATGCCGCCGATAGTGGCCTTGGGTCAGGATCTTGTAGACCACGCGCTCGTTCAACTCGGGACTCGTCATGCCGACCAGCATCTTCTGATCGGCGGCGTCATTTTCAGCCTGACGTTGCCGATGACGCGCATCGTCGTGCAGGAGGTGCATCCGCTGCTGAACGGCCTGGGCCGCGCGCTCGTCGCGGCGATTCCCGCCGCGCTGCTGCTCGCGTGGCGCCGCGAAAAATGGCCGACCTGGCCGCAAATGAAGAGCCTCGCGGTGGTGTCGCTGGGCGTCATCATCGCGTTTCCGGTTTTTTCTCGGCGTGGGCCATGAAAAGCGTGCCTGCGTCGCACGGCGCGGTGGGTCAACGGCCCCGCAGCCGCTGTGCGTCCCGATCTACGCGGCATGGCTGTCGCACGAACGCCCGTCGAAGGCGTTCTGGGCGAGCGCGATTGCCGGTAGCGCGATCGTCATCGCATTCGCGTTGCAATCTGGCGGCGGCTTGCAAGCAGGCGATCTGCTGATGCTCGTCGCGGTCGGCATTGGCGCGCTCGGTTACGCGGAAGGTGCGCGGCTCGCGCATCAGATCGGCGGCTGGCAGCTGATCTGATGGGCGCTCGTGCTTGTCTGCGCCGTTTCTCATGCTGCCGGTCGGCTGGCTCGCATGGATCCATCACGCGGCGCATCCCGAACCGCTTTCGCTCAAGGTCTGGCTCGCGTTCGGCTATGTCACGCTGTTCTCGCAGTTCATCGGCTTCTTCGCGTGTTACGCGGGCCTTGCGATGGGCGGCATCGCACGCGTCGGACAGGTTCAGCTTCTGCAAATCTTCTTCACGATGGCGTTCTCCGCACTCTTCTTCGGCGAACACGTCTCAGCATCGACGTGGCTGTATGTGCGGCGGGTGTGATCGTCACCGTGATCGCCAGACGCAAGGCCACCGTGCGTCCCGCGCCGTCGTCCGCCGTCGCGCCGGCCAGCCCGCGATGAAGCAACCCGTGCTATAATTAAAATTATCCTCGATGCCCGCCCAGCGTCGACCCCACATTCGAACACCCCGAGACAACCGAGACATCAAATGAATCAAGCTGATCTTCGCGCCACGCCGTGGCAACTCTCCGAACGCGCCCGCAAGCTCACCAGCTCGGCGATTCGCGAAATCCTGAAGGTCACGGAGCGGCCCGAAGTCATTTCCTTCGCGGGCGGCCTATCCTCGCCGGCGACGTTTCCCGTCGAGGAAATGCATCACGCCTCGGAGCGCATCCTACGCGATAAGCCGTCAGCCGCGCTTCAGTACAGCACGACCGAAAGCTTCATGCTGCTGCGCGAATGGATCGCCGCGCGTTACTCGGCAGGCGGCGTGACGATCCGTCCGACGCAGGTGTGCTCATCACGACCGGCTCGCAGCAGGCACTCGATCTGGCTGGGCAAGGTGCTGGTCGATCCGGGCAGCCGCGTGCTGGTCGAAACACCGACCTACCTCGGCGCATTGCAGTCGTTCTCGCTGTTCGAGCCGAACTACGTGCAGGTGCCGACCGACGAATCCGGCCTGATTCCCGAAGGCCTGGATACCACGCTCACCGCGAACGCGCGTCTGCTCTACGCGCAGCCGGATTTCCAGAATCCGACCGGCTGCCGTCTGCCGCTGGAACGCCTCCGCGCGCTTGCCGCCATCGCACAGAACGCATCCTTTCCGATCCTCGAGGATGAGATCCCTACGACGCGCTCGATTACGTCGGCACCCCGCTGCCGACGCTCCTGTCGATGTCGCCCGATCAATCACATCGTCCATATCGGCTCGTTCTCGAAGCGGCTCGTTCTCGAAGGTGCTCGCGCCCAGGTTATATCATCGCGCCCGAAGAGCTCCACTTCAAACTCGTGCAGGCCAAGCAGGCAACCGATCTGCACACACCGGGCCTCACGCAGCGCATCGTCCACGAAGTGGTGAAGGACGGGTTCCTCGACACGCATGTGCCGAAAATCCGCGCGCGCTATCGCGACCAGTGCGCCGCGATGCTCGATGCGCTCGAACGTCATATGCCCGCCGGTATCGAATGGAACCGTCCCCAAGGCAGCATGTTCGTGTGGGTGAAACTGCCGAAGCACATCGACTCGATGAAGCTGCTCGAACAGTCCATCGCGCAGAATGTGGCCTTCGTGCCGGGCGGCACGTTCTTCGCGAACGCCGCCGAGCACAATACGATGCGCCTGTCCTTCGTCACGGTTCCGCCCGCGACGATCGACGAGACGTGGCGAAAGTCGGGGCGCTGATTCGCGCGAGCGTCTGATTCCCCGGGACGTGTGTCGCGTCCCTGCAACCTTCGAGGAGCAACGATGGCATCCAACGTGTACGACAAGCTGAAGGAACTCGGCATCGATCTGCCCAGCGCGGGCGCCCCCGCCGCCGCTTACGTGATGAGCACGCAGAGCGGCAACACGGTGTATCTGTCCGGGCATATCGCGAAGAAGGACGGCAAGCCCTACGTCGGCAAGCTCGGCGACACGCTCGCCACCGAGGAAGGCAAGGCAGCCGCGCGCAATGTCGCCATCGATCTGATGGCGACGCTGCACGGGCATGTCGGCGATCTGAACAAGGTCAAACGCATCGTGAAGGTCATGAGCCTCGTGAATTCGACCTTCGAGTTCAACGAGCAGCACATCGTGACCAATGGCACGTCGGAACTGATCGCGGAAGTGTTCGGCGATGCCGGCAAGCATGCGCGCTCGGCGTTCGGCGTCGCACAGATTCCGCTCGGCGCGTGCGTGGAAATCGAGCTGATCGCGGAAGTCGCCTGAAACGGCGTTTCATCTTTCACGCTTTCCCCAAAAACCCCACGCCGCAAGCCTCGGGGGTTTTTTATACTCACGCTCCCCCCTTTCCTCCCTTTTGCATCGACATCGAGCCGCGCGATGTCCTCCCGAACCGTTCAGTTCAAGCAGGTCGACGTCTTCACGTCCGTTCCCTTCAAGGGCAATCTGCTCGCCGTGATTTTCGACGCCGAAGGTCTTGCCACCGAACACATGCAGCAGATCGCGCGCTGGACCAATCTGTCTGAAACGGCGTTTCTCCTTCCGCCGACCAATCCACGCGCCGACTATCGCGTGCGCATCTTCAAGACGGCGACCGAATTGCCGTTCGCCGGCCATTCGACGCTCGGTTCCGCGCACGCATTGCGCGATGCAGGCTATACGCCGAAGACACCGGGCACGATGATTCAGGAGTGCGGCGTAGGACTCGTCACGCTAACAGAACGCGACGACGGCACGTGGGCCTTCGCGGCGCTGCCCGCGCGCATCACGCCGCTCGACGATGCACAACGCGAACGTCTTGCCGAGGCGCTCGCGCCGGCGGTAATCGATTTCAGCGCGCCGCCTTGCGGTGGATAACGGCGCGCCGTGGCTGATCGTCCGCTTGCGGGATACGCAGCAATGTCTCGACGTCGCGCTGGCGCGTGATGCACGCGAAGCGCTCACCTCGCTCGTCGCCGAAGAATACGCATGGCATCGTCGTCTATGGACCGCATGCGCTCGGCGGACCGGCGACCTTCGAATTGCGTGCGCTCATGCTCGGCGCGGAGAATGCCGAAGACCCGGTGACCGGCAGCACCGCCGTCGCGATACTGCTAAGCGAGCAAGGCACGCGCCCGGGCGAGCGCTACACGGTCAGGCAAGGCACGGCGCTCGATCGCGATGGCCGCGTGAGCGTCAGATATGAGGACGCCGACGCTGCGGGCACGGTGTGGATCGGCGACGATTTGGTCACTGTTGTCGACGGTACTTTTTTCTTGTTAAACAATGACCTGGCCGAACTTTTTGCCGTTCGCCGGGACGCGCGTATATCCCGAGCGGCGCCCCTTCCTTGTTCACGAAGCCTTCAGAACAATCAGGCGCGAGAACACCGGCGCTACGCGCCACACCTTCTCGAAGTGCTTGCACGATAAAGCAAACGTATGCCTTGCGCCGGCGTCGTGTCTGGCGCGCGGGAAAAAAGCGAGCGCACGTGAGTTGAAGCGCGTCGAACATCACGTATGCGATCGCATGCGCACATGCCGATACGCGTCCCGCACCTTATAGTCAATCGTTTCGGCCCAAAGCCTCAAGACATGCATCGCCTTCCAATCATCGCGCAGTCGGCAGCACGTTGCAGTCCGGCACGTCTCACGCCGCGCGATTCAGCCGAGTCAGGCATCGCATGAAGCGCACGCGCTCTCTCTTTTCGCGAGCGATCATCGCAGCGGCGCGCCATCGACGCGGCGCCGTCGCTCGCTGCTGGCCATTCCCGTGCTCGGCACCGCTGTACTGGTGATCCTGTGGGCGGTGATCTTCGCGCAGCGGTCGGTGGAACGCGAAGCCACCGTGCACGAGTCGATGGCCTCTGCCGCGATCCTCTCTTCCGCGCTCCAGCACACACCATCAAGGCGATCCATCAGGTCGACCAGATCACGCGCTTCGTCAAGTTCGAGTACGAGAAGTCGCCCGCCGACTTCGATCTGATCGCGACGA
Source organism: Caballeronia sp. BR6202001591004 (assembly GCA_029439525.1). GTDB lineage: Bacteria > Pseudomonadota > Gammaproteobacteria > Burkholderiales > Burkholderiaceae > Caballeronia. The sequence goes on along the minus strand of JAQFVJ010000127.1, from coordinate 2,708 downwards.
CGTCGGACCCGCATCCGAAACCCATCGCATCGACCTGTCGACCGCGAGCACTTCAAGGTTCATCTGCACGCCAACGACGATCTGCTCTACATTAGCCGGCCGGTGCGCGGACGCGTTTCCGGCATCTGGATGTTGCAGATCACGCGGCGGCTCAATCATCCGGACGGCTCGTTCGCGGGCGTGGTGGTCGTGTCGGAAGATCCGGCCTACTTCACCAACGACTTCTACAACGTCGCGTCGATCGGCCGGGAAGGCGTGATCGCGGACACGCGGCGTTCAGCGCGACCGGCATCTATCCGACGGCGGATCATGCATCGGGCATCTATGTCGATCCGATCGATCAGGTGCGGCGCATCGTGTCGTACCGGCACATCGACGGCTATCCGCTCGGCGTGCTCGTCGGACTCTCCGAGCGCGAGGAGATAATCGACTACAACCACACGCGCAACGTTTATCTTATGATGGCGAGCTTCATCTCACTCGCGATGCTCGGCTTCTTCGCGGTCGCGACGGGTCTCATCGGCAAGCTGCTCGGACGCGAGCGCGAGATGACGCATCTGGTCGAATACGATCGCTGACCGGCCTGCGCAACCGTTATTCGACCTTGCGCGCGCTGCGCCACGACGTCGCGCAGACCGAGAACATATCGGACGGCTCGCGCTGTTGTTCATCGACCTCGACAACTTCAAGACGGTGAACGACACGCTCGGCCACAACGCGGGCGATACGTGCTGCAGATGACCGCGTCGCGTCTGGCGGAAACGGTCGGCCAGAGCGGCACGCTCGCGCGCATCGGCGGCGACGAGTTCGTGGTAATCGTCAAGGGCGACGATGTGGAGCAGCGCGCGGTCACGCTGGCCGACGACATCTCCACGATGTTCGCGACGCCCTTCGACGAGCGCGGCAGCGCGTTCGTGCTGCATGCGAGCATTGGCATCGCGCTGTATTTGGCGTCGAACGAGAAGAGCGAGATCGATCTCCTGAAAAAAGCCGATCTCGCGATGTACAGCGCGAAGGATGCGGGCAAGAACTGCTACCAGTTCTATTCGCCGCAGTTGTCGCATCGCGCGGATCATCTGATGAAGTGGGAGCAGAAGTTGCGCGTCGCGTTGACGGAGAAGCAGTTGTTCCTCGTCTATCAGCCGAAGATCGATCTGGCGCGTCGCTGTATCACCGGCTTCGAGGCGCTGGTGCGCTGGAATCATCCGCAGCACGGGTTGATACCGGCGAACGAGTTCATTCCGGTGGCGGAATCGAGGTGCCTGATCGTCGCGGTCGGTGACTTCGTAATTCATACGGCGTGCCATCAGCTCGCGAAGTGGCAGCGCGATGGTTATACGGGGCTGTCGCTTGCGGTCAATATTTCGGCGGTACAGTTCTGGCGCGGTGATTTGCTCGAGACCGTGGCGCGTGCGATTACATCGAGCGGCATTCCGCCCGACAAGTTCGAACTCGAGATCACCGAGACCGTGATGGTCGAGTATCCGAACTCGTGCAGGAGAAGATCGTCGCGTTGAGGCGGCTGGGTGTGCGCATCGCGCTGGACGATTTCGGTACGGGGTATTCGTCGCTTTCTTATCCTGAATCGATTCTTGGTCGATACGCTCAAGGTGGATCGTTCGTTTATTCAGGCAGTGCCGGAGGATCGCAGTGTTTGCGTCATGGTGGCGGCGATCGTTAATCTTGCGCGTTCGTTTGGGTTGACCGTGGTTGTTGAAGGCGCTGCATGAGGAGCAGATTGCTTGGCTCGCGTCTTTGGGGCCTGTCGAGGCTCAGGGCTTCTTGTTCTCGCGGCCGATGCCCGCGGATGGGGTGCAGGCGTTGCTCGATTGGTTTGGGGTTTGTGGGTTTCTTCGCGGGGCGCCGCTGCGGGCTCGGCTTGAGCCTTCTTCTAATACGGCGCTTAGTGATGAGCGGAGGAGGTTAGTTTTTTTGGGGCGCTGAACAGCGCTGCTTGGCGTTTTTTTCTTTGTACAAGGCGCCTACTGCATAAAACAACAGAAAACGAAGCGCCTTCAGCCACAAAAAAACTCACCGAGACAAAACGGCAACCGCAATAGTGACCACGCCAAGCACGATATTTAACCACGACCAGCCGCCGCACGGCGGCGACCGCCCGCGCCCCATCGGGCCAATTCTGCGCCTGCACGGCGCGTCGAATCTTGGGAAACACCGCAAAGCGGATATGCCCGAAGATCAGCATCATGAGAATGCCAAGCCCGGCCATCGCATGCAGCGACCACACCGCATGTCCGCCCCCGAACTGCATCAGCAAAAACCCACCTGTGATGAGAATTACAAGCACTGCACCCGCGACCCAATTGAAGAACCGCGCAAACACCGCTTCCCAAAGCGGCAACCGCAGTTGAGGCGTCAGATTCCCCAATGCAGGCCGCAGGCAAAAGTGCGCGAAAATCATGTTGCCGATCCAGACGGCAACGCCGAGCAAATAAGAGGGCTACTTCGATAGCTTTATTCATCGTGTGTCCGGCCCTTCCAATGTAAAGTCGACGAGGTTCGAATAAGTTTTGGCTTTTGACCCAGAGACCTCAAATCAGTTCCAAAAAAGAACACGCCCCACTGCACGAGTCAGCGAGGGCGTCTTCCAACACGGTTCAGGCAAAGCCTACCCTTCGAACACCGGCCGCAACTCCGTCACCTTCAGCGACGAATCCGGCGCCCGCCCCTTGCGCGCACGCTTGCCTAAA
>JAQFVJ010000126.1 GCA_029439525.1 Caballeronia sp. BR6202001591004 | reverse complement strand
TCCACGCTTCCTTCCCACGATTTTGGTCACCCTCTCGCAGTTGCGCTTCGCTTCATTCGCTCTGTTCAACTCATGGTAGAACTTGCACCTACAAGATTGCGTCTATGCTGGACGCACAAAAAAGCCCCGCGCGAGGCGGGGCAAACATCCTTGAGAGAGACGTAGCCGGGGCAAAGACAACCGCAGCTACGCCCGAAAGCATAGGCGGATCGATATGACGGCCGAATCGGGGCGCTCCGAATAAGCCTGCTTTTCAGCAATAATCTGTGCAAGACTGATGAATCCGCACAAACAGCCTACAAACAGCTTGGCAGGCGTGCGCCAAAATCCATCGCATCGCGCCTCATCCGCGGTACGTGTTCGCTCGGCCACCGGCCGCCCGATTGGGCGCGCGTCAATCTTCGCTTTATCCTTAGCGGTTGGCGCACGAACTCGCGCCTTCGGGGAGAGCATGCAGAGCGACGTTTCAATGCGGTGGTTCAAGGCTGTCTATTTTTCTGACGTGGGTCGTGCTGGCCACGTTGCTTTCCGCGCAGGCGCACGCCGCCTCCCCTTCCCCCGACTGCAAGGCCGGCACGCTCGTCACGGTCGTCGCGCATCTCGATGACGATCTGCTGTTCGTTCGTGAATCCCGGCATCAGCGACAAGCTCGACGCCGGCTGGTGTGTCACCACGGTTCATCTGATCGGCAGCGCCAACGGCGCGAAGTTCGATTACGTTGTTCTGCGCGAGACCGGCACGCGGCTCGCCTATGCGCGCATGGCGGGCGCGCCGGACAAGTGGATCGAAATCGACGGTGACGATCGCGGGCAAGCCGGTGCATCAGCTCGTGCTTGCCAGACAGCCGCGCGTGAAACTGCTCGAAATGCGTCTGCTCGGCGGCACGGTGCGGGACGGCAAGGTGCTGCTCGGCCTCTTGTGGGAACGCGGCCAGACGCTCACCTATCCGATCGGTGCATTCCGACGGCACCGGCGCTACGACCTACGACCGCGCCGCGCTCACCGCGATCTTGCGCGTGACTCTCTCGCAGGCGACGGAAATTTACATGCTCAACCCGGATACCGTCGCGTTCATGGAGCATCCGGATCACATCCTCGCGGCGCGCATCACGCGGACCGTCGCGCAGAGCTTGCATCGGAATCTGCCGATCGGCTATCACATCACCTATCCGACGGGCGGCCTCCCGAAGAATCTCGATGCCGCCGAACAGACGCTACGCAAGCGCGACGTGGTTGGCAGCTACTTCGCGATCGACGGCAACGACGCGGGTCACGTCTTCGGCGAATACATTTGGGACGGCAACTGGGTGGCGCACTGTTATTTTAGCATGGCGCACGCGAACGATGCCGGCGCCGAGTTTCAGCTTCGGCCGTTCGAGCTCGTCAACGAGTATTCGGGCCGCTGCATGGTGTCCGATGGCGCGGGCCACGCGCCCCAGCTCGCCGCGTGCTCGGGCGCGGCGCAGCAGAACTGGTACTGGCAGCAGCTTCCCGCGAATCCGGGCGAAAAGAACGACACGCTGTTCGTCAACGCGGTGACACACAACTGCATCGACGAGCACGATTCGTCGCTCGTCGAGGAAGCGTGCAATCCGAACACCTCGACGCAACGCTGGACGCCGTGGGACTTCAGCTTCGTCTACAGGCTGCAGAATCATTGTCTCGGCGAACAGGACGGCGCACTGGTGGCGAGCCGCTACGCGATGTTCACCGCGCAATACCCGATGGTCGCCATCGACGCATACGGTCTGGACGGATACGCGTCAGGACGGCGCGCTCTACGGCGATGTCAAGGGCAATGGCCGCGATAACACCGTCGTGGTTAAGCGACGCAAGGGACGGGTCGGGATTCAACGTGTGGGTCGCGGAGATGTCGCGCATCGACAATGCGTCACCGTGGTACCTGAACGCCGTGCCGTTCGATCCGAAAGCCACCGCGCCCACTTGCGGTGCCGACACACTCTGCTTCGACAGCGCGTGCTTCCTGCTCAACGATTTCGACGGCAACGGCCGCGCCGATCTGATGGTGATCACGCCGCGCAACGGCGGCACGGCGTTCTGGCTGATGCGCAGCGCCGGCACGTATTTCGGGGCACCGCGCCTGTGGTATCAGACCACCACGCAGTTCACCGATCAGGCGCAGCAATATGTCGCCGGCGACTTCACCGGCGATCATCGCGCCGAGGTGTTGATCGCGCAGCGGCGCGATCGCCAGATAGCGATCCGCCATGGTCTGCAACGTGAAGCCGCTGAGCGGGCGTGTCGTGCGCGGCTGCGACGGCTTCGAGCAGCGCGCGGCCGTAAGCAACGGCATCGCTCGTATCGAGCAGTTGGACGGTCGCGAAATTACCGGCGAACGCGAACAACGCGAGCGTTTCCAGAAAGCCGACGCTATGCGCCTCGAAGCTCGATGGCATCGCGTACACCGTCGATGCGCTCAGGATCTGCGCGACATTCGTTTGCGGCCCTTCGATCGTCACGCGGTTCTGTAAACCGAGTTCCGCGACGCGATCGATCACTGCCTTGTGATATGCGAGGTTCTCGATCACGTCGCACAGCAGCAGGTTCGCTTCGGGCTCGACCCGCGCGACGTACGCGAAGGCTTCGACCGTCTGCAACTGATTCTTCTCGGGGATATAGCGGCCCACCTGCACGATCTGCTTGCGAGCGAGCGGCACACCGTGAGCGTTTCATCGGTAAAGCGTGACACGTCGACACTGTTCGGCACGACGATCATCGACGGATGCAGGCCGATCTCCTGCACGTAGTTGTCGATCGGCGTCTGCGAGACGCCGATCACCGCCTTCGCACGGCTCGACAGCAGACGCTCGGCATGCAGCAGCGCGCGATTGGCGAAGTCGTTCGCGCCCGAATGCATCACCCAGACGATCGGCACGGTCGTCGGCAACATGCGCACATAGAGCGCGAGAATGGTCGCGTGCGCGAAGATGATGTCCGGCTTGAACGAATGGACGCATGCAGGAACATCAGGCGTCTGAGCTTGCCGAGGCTCTTCGTCGGGAAGAGACACTCGACGTCGTGCGAACGCAACTCCTCGCTGATGTGCTTGAAGTCGTTGTGCCGGGCATGAGGGACGCGATACAGACGCCGTGACCAGCGCGCTGATGTCCGATCGCAACCCCTTTTTGCCAGAACTCCCCCCTCCCCGATAATCGTGGCGCCAGAATGACCTGGAGAATTCGCATTTTATGCAGTCCCTCGGCTGATCCGAAGTGTGATCGGAGGCCACGTGTCGCCCGTGTACCATGGTCCCCGTTTTGCCGCATGCCGTGTTCGGTTTCCCGTCACGGCCGGCTGTCGACACATTTCCTGTTTTTTTGTTTATAGAACTAAAAAGAGCGATTCCGCCGATAAAAACACCGATTCCGCACAATCGGCGGCACGCCCGTTTAAGTTACTCCTGACTTCATACCAAACACCCGCCATCTCGTAGTGTTTTTCGGTCGGGCTAGGGAAAGCCAGCAGCGTTGTGAGGCGGTGCCCACATGGCAGTTGCACGCGGTCCTGGACCGTGGCCTGAAGAGGTGGACGGCCAGGCATCCTGGGGACGGCGAAATCGCAGGTGCGTTCGCGGGCGCGCCGGCGAATCGTCATGAGATCAGTTGGAATTGGTGTTGAGGTTCGGGCACTTCAGGTTGCAGCCGTCGGGATCGCTGTTGTCGGCGCGCCGACGCATCTTGGACGAGTCTTGCTGATACTTGTCCGACAGTGCGGAAGCAGCGAACTGCATCTGCGGATGTTCGTTGAAATGGAACTGATCCTGCAGCACGCCGCCCGGCATGCCCGGCGAATTCTGCGCGAACGCGATGGGGACCAGACAGACGGCGCCGGCGATGAGCACGGCAGTGGTGGAAGCAAGCAAGGTAAATTTCATGGCGGTATTTCGCGCGACGTGCGCCGCGTCTGTAACGGGTGGAACTCGACAGCAAAGCGTTAAGTTAATCCATATCCACGCCGGCAACAGAAATTAACCAAGACGCGCGTCTTACCGCGTTTTACGATTAGTTTCGCGCGCCGTCAGCCCCGCAGGCCTTCCTCGACCTCGACGAGCACGCCGCAGCGTTCGGGACTGTAGCCTCCGAGATGCGCGACGCTGTCGCTGAAGCGCTCGCTGCGCAGGATGCACAACACCGCCGTCAGTTGCGACTCGTCTAGCCGTGCGCGCTCGCAGGCGAAGAAATAGTCCTCGTCGACGATCGGAATGAAGTCGAGCGCGAAGTGCTGCGCCGCCGGCTGCACACCGAAGCCCAGATCTGCCATCCTGCTCGCGACGAACGCGGCGATGGCCGAATGCGTGAGTTCGGTGCTCGCGTAGCCGTTGATCTGGTCGGGATCGATACCCACGCCGCGCGGCGACAGATCGAGCAGCATGCGCGTGCCCGAACGGCGATTGACGAAGCGCACGTCCCCACGCGCCAGATCGCGCAAGCCTTCGATGTGTACTTCAGATTGCCCTTCGGCAGAAACAGGCCCTGCATGCGCCGCGTCAGATGCATGAGCTGATGCTGCTTCTCCGGATCGAGAAACGGCCGGTAGATCTCCGCGCACCTCGATCGGAACAGGCCGATCGGCAAGTGAAAACCCGCCAGTTCGTACTCGTTGTGTGCCAGCGCGCTCACCCCCCCTCCGCGCTCTCGCGGTATTTGATATCGACCGGCACGCGCTGCTCGCCGAGCGCGCGCACCAGCGTCGCGACCGCGTAGCCGTGCGATGCGTGGATGCGCACCTGGGTTGCAACACCCGCAAGCCGTCGGTTCCGCTCGTTGGCAACATCGTTCGCGACGGATTGCAGGGGCTCCAGCCGGTCGTTGGCGACACACTCGGCGCGCAGCACCGATTCGCCCAGTTCCGACAGCACCGACCCGCGCCCGCGCGACTTGGTGATGAGCGCGCCGTCGAGCCGCGCTTCGATTTCGCGCAACAGGCCCCATGCATGCCGATAGGACAAACCCTTAGCCGCCGGGGCATTCGCGATGCTGCCCGTCTGGGAAAACCAGCTGCAAAAGCGGCTCAATCGCGCTGAGACTGGTTTCCCGGCCATCGGCGTCCCGCAGCACCAGCTCGGCACGGCATTGCACGTCGATCATATGTACTCTCTCCCTTCCCTCCCTATTGCTAGGATATATCATGACGTCTGTTGTTCTTTTATAGGCTCAACACTTTTTATTATACCCACTTCAATATGTATTGCTAAAACATATGCAGAGCGACATATGCAGAGCGTTGGGGAGCCCCATGACACAATCGCAGCCGTCTGCCTGCATCCGAGGAACTGGTTCGGCGTCACGCCGTCCAGGGCGCAACCTTGATGACGATCCTGCACGCCATCCAGGATGAAGTCGGCTACGTGCCGGCGAGACCGCCGTTGCGCCGCTGGCCCGCGCGCTGTCGCTGTCGCGCGCCGAGTCACGGCGTCATCACCTACTACCATCACTTCCGTTCGGCGCCGCCCGCCCGCGCGCGTGACCGTGCAGTTGTGGCGCGCCGAAGCCTGCCGCAGCATGGTCACGGAAGCGCTAAAGGATCACATCGAAGCGCATACGGGTTGCCGCTTCGACAATGGCCACGCCGAGGGCACCGAACTCGAATCCGTGTTCTGCCTCGGCCAGTGCGCGCTGTCGCCGTCGATGATGATCAACGGCGAACTGCACGCGAAGGTCACGCCGGCGAAGTTCGACCGTCTCTATGCCGCCGCTCAGACGAAAGTCGCGGAAGTGACGGCATGACGCGCATCTACGTTCCCATCGATTCCGCCGCGCTCGCACTGAGCGCCGAAGACGTGGCCGTCGCCATCGCCGCCGAAGCGCGGCCTCGACCGACGTGCAGATCGTGCGCAACGGTTGGCGTAGCCTCTATCTCGAACCGCTCGTTGAAGTGGAAACGCCCGCAAGGCCGCATCGGTTATTCGAATGTCGAAGCCGAAGACGTCGCCGCGTTGTTCGATGCCTGCTTCCACGAAGGCAAGTCGCACGAGAAAAACGTTGGCATCATCGACGAGATTCCGTATCTGAAAACGCAGCAGCGGCTGACCTTCGCGCGCATCGGCATCACCGATTCGCTGTCGATCGACGATTACGTCGCGCTCGGCGGGCTCGAAGGCCTGCGCAATGTGCTCGACATGAACGGCGATGCCGTGGTCGATGCGCTCATCGAATCGGGCTTGCGCGGATGCGGCGGCGCGGCCTTCCCTGCTGGTATCAAATGGAAGACCGTGCGCGGTGCGCTGGCGGACCAGAGAAGTACATCGTCTGCAACGCGGACGAAGGCGACTCCGGGACGTTCTCCGACCGGCTCGTGATGGAAAGCGATCCGTACATGGCTGACCAGGCGTGATCATCGCGGGCGTCACGACGGGCGCGACGAAGGGCTACATCTACGTGCGCAGCGAGTATCCGCATCCGATCGCGACGTTGAACCGCGCCATCGACAAAGCGCGCGACGCGGGCTGGCTCGGTGCGAGCGTGCTCGGCTCGTCGCATGCGTTCGAGCTGTATGTCGCGAAGGACGCGGGCGCGTATGTCTGTGGCGAGGAAACCGCGCTGCTCGAATCGCTCGAAGGCAAGCGGGGCACCGTGCGCGCGAAGCCGCCGGTGCCGGCGCTGGTCGGCCTGTACGGCAAGCCGACGGTCATCAACAACGTCATCACGCTGGTGACCGTGCCGATCATCTTCGCGAAGGGCGCGTCGTTCTATCGCGACTTCGGCATGGGCCGTTCGCGCGGCACCCTGCCATTCCAGATCGCGGGCAACGTGAAGCAAGGTAGACTCGTCGAACTCGCGTTCGGCGTCAGCTTGCGCGAACTCATCTACGAATATGGTGGTGG
>JAQFVJ010000125.1 GCA_029439525.1 Caballeronia sp. BR6202001591004 | reverse complement strand
CGACGATGGACTTTTTCGCACCGCGACCGGCGACCCCGCCGACGCGGACCCGAACGTCGTCGTGGCCGGCGGCGCGCTCGAAGGCAACAGTGAACCCGGTCTCCGCAATGGTCTCGATGATCGCCAACGCGCGCCAGTTCCAGATGCAGACCAAGCTGATGGAATCCGCGGATCAGAACGAACAATCGGCCAACAAGCTGCTGGACTTCAGCTAAGCGGCGACCCGCAGACGAACTCAGGAAACACACGAACATGAATCGCTCTCTCTACATCGCCGCGACTGACATGAATGCGCATCAGGCGCAGATGGACGTCATCTCCAACAACCTCACCAACGTGGGCACGAACGGCTTCAAGGGCTCGCGCGCGGTGATGCAAGACCGTGCGTCAACCGGGGGCGAACTCGACGCAGCAGACGAGCTTCCGTCGGACATGCAGGGCGGCACCAGCGTGCAACAGATCGTCACGGAAAGCCTCTACACGCAGGGCAACCTGACAGACCGGCAACTCGCGCGATATCGCCATCAACGGCCAGGGCTTCTCCAGGTGACGATGCCCGACGGCTCGACCGCCTACACGCGCGACGGCTCGTTCCAGACCAACGCGCAAGGCCAGCTCGTCACGTCGAGCGGCTATCTGCTGAACCCGGCGATCACCATTCCGCAGAACACGACCAACATCACGGTCGGCTCGGACGGCACGGTGTCGGTGAAGCAGGCGAACAGCACGACGGTCAGCCTGATCCAGATCGCGACCTTCATCAACCCGCCAGGTCTGGATGGGCGCGGCGAGAACTTGTTCTCGGAAACGGCCAGCTCCGGCGCGCCGAACGTATCGCAGCCGGGACTGAACGGCGCGGGCACGCTCCAGCAGGGCTACACGGAAGCGTCAAACGTTAACGTCGTGCAGGAACTGGTCAACATGATCCAGACCCAGTGCGCGCACATGAAATCAACAGCAAGGCCGTGACCACGTCCGACCAGAATGGCTTCAACCGCTTTCGCCAGATGCAAGTTTAACCCTCTATTCGACCGATCGGAATCGGGCGGATGGCGTCACACTGTCTCATCTGAAGATTCAACGCCTTTTCCGCCTGATACTACGAGTTACCACGATGTTGTCACACACTCCCATCGCGCGCGTTCTGCGCTTCGTTTCGGTCGCCGCCCTGGGCGCGTCGCTAGGCGCGTGCGGTCTTGTGCCGAAGGAGCCGATCATCCAGCAGTCCGATGACCGCGCGTCCGCCGCAACCGCCCGTCGGCGGCCGCACGCCCGGCGCGATCTACAATGCGGGTTATGCAGTGCAGCCGCTGTTCGAGGATCAGCGTTCGCGCAATGTCGGCGAGATCCTGACCATCGTGATCTCGGAAAACGTCAACGCGACCAAATCGTCGGTGGCGAATACCAACCGCGGCGGCAACGCGACGTTCGCGGTGCCGACCACGCTGGGCATCTTCGGCGGCCTGTTCAATAACACGAACCTGTCGGCCACCGGCGCGAACAAGTTCACGGCCGCAGGCGGCGCGAGCGCGGCCAACACGTTCAGCGGCACGCTCACCGTCACGGTGACCGAAGTGCTGCCCAACGGCAATCTGATGGTGAGCGGCGAAAAACAGATGCTCATCAATCAGGGCAACGAGTTCGTGCGCTTCTCCGGCGTCGTCAATCCGGTGACGATCTAGGGCGGCAACACCGTCTATTCCACGCAAGTCGCCGACGCGAAGATCGAATACTCGGCGAAGGGTTACATCGATGAAGCGGAGAACATGGGCTGGCTCCAACGCTTCTTCCTCAACGTCGCGCCGTTCTGATCATGAATTCGCTCGCTTTCTTTCGTACTCACTCGCGGCCGCCGTCATGGCGATCAGCGCCACGCCGCACGCGCACGCCGAATGCCTGAAGGACCTGGTGTCGTTTTAGGGCGTGCGTGACAATCCGCTGATCGGCTACGGCCTCGTCGTCGGTCTCGACGGCACCGGCGACCAGACGATGCAGACGCCGTTTACCACGTAGTCGCTCACCAACATGCTGGGCAATCTCGGCATCACGGTGAATTCGGCGACCACGCAGAACATGCAGTTGAAAAACGTCCCCGCCGTGATGGTTACGGCGAGGCTGCTGCCGTTCGCGCGTCCGGGCGAGGCGATCGACGTCACTGTGTCGTCGATGGGTAATGCGAAGAGCCTGCGCGGCGGCACGCTGCTGATGTTGCCGCTCAAGGGTGCGGACGGTCAGGTCTACGCGATGGCGCAGGGCAACGTTGTGGTCGGCGGTGCGGGTGCGAGCGCGAACGGCAGCAAGGTCCAGGTGAACCAGCTCGCCGTGGGCCGCATCGCGGGCGGGGCGCTGGTCGAACGCGCGGTACAGGCCGCCGTGACGCAGCAGGGCGGCACCATGCAGATGGAACTGCGCGAGATGGACTTCGACACCACCCAGCGTATCGTCGCGGCGGTTGATTAACAACCAGTTCGGCATGGGCACGGCGCTCGCACTCGATGGCCGCACGATCCAGCTTCGCGCGCCGCAGGACGCGGGCGAGCAGGTGCAGTTTTCATGGCGCAGTTGCAGAACATCGACGTGAAGCCGGCGCAGGCCGCCGCCAAGGTCATTCTGAATGCGCGCACCGGCTCCATCGTGATGAACCAGATGGTTACGCTGCAGAACTGCGCGGTCGCGCACGGCAACCTGTCGGTGGTCGTCAACACGCAGACGGCGGTGAGCCAGCCGGGCGCGTTCTCCAACGGCCAGACGGTCGCGGCCAAGCAGTCGCAGATTCGCTGAAGCAGGACAGCGGCGCGCTCAAGATGGTCAGTGCGGGCGCGAATCTCGCGGAAGTCGTGAAGGCGCTCAACGCGCTCGGCGCGACGCCCGCCGATCTGATGTCGATCCTTCAGTCGATGAAGGTGGGGGGCGCGCTGCGCCCCGAACTCGAGACTAACCGACTCTGGCTCATGAACTCCAACACCACGAGCGGCATCGCCAACTCCGCGTTGGCATCGACCGATACGGGCGGCAGGCCAACGCCAATCCCCAGCAAGGGCTCAAGGAAGCCGCGAAGCAGTTCGACGCGGTCTTCACGCAGATGATGCTGAAGAGCATGCCTGATGCGATGCCGTCCGACAGCCCGTTCGATTCGAATGACTCGAAGTCTTTCACCGTGATGCTCGATCAGCAGATGTCGTCGAAGGGCATCGGCGTGGCGGACATGCTGCTCAAGCAGCTCATGCGCAACGCGGGCGGCAAGACCGATGCCGGCGGCATGAACGGCGCATCGAACGCGATGCAGATGATGAACGGCATGTCCGGCGGCAGCGGCGGCGATCTTAACGCGAACGCGGGCAACATCGCCGCGATGAAGGCGATGGCGAAAGCCTACGCGGCGGCGCAAGCCAACCGGAACCGGTGCATCGCTCGACAACTCGCGCGGCTATACGGCGGCGGATTCGCTCGAGGCGCTCGCGCGCGGCAACGGCTCGGACAAGGTCAACGCGTTCGTCGATCGTCTCGCGGCACCCGCGCAGGCCGCGGCGGCGACGGGCATTCCGGCGGGCTTCATCATCGGTCAGGCGGCGCTCGAATCCGGCTGGGGCAAGCGCGAGATCAAGTACGCCAACGGTGCGACGAGCCACAACATCTTCGGCATCAAGGCGACTGCCAACTGGACCGGCAAGACCGTGAATTCGGTGACGGCGGAATACGTCAACGGCAAGGCACAAAAGGTCGTCGAGAAATTTCGTGCCTACGATTCCTACGAAGACGCGCTTACCGACTACGCGAGCGTCATCAAGAACAATCCGCGCTATGCACCTGTCGTGGAAGCCTCGCGCGATGTCACGGGCTTCGCGCACGGCATGCAGAAAGCCGGCTACGCGACCGATCCGCAATACGCGAAGAAGCGCTCTCTCGATCATGCGCCAGATCGTCTGAGCGACGGGCATGGCGCGCGTATCGGTGTAACGACGGCGGCTCTCGGGCCGCCGTCCGCACATTCGCGCCCGAAACCCGCGCCCATCGAAAAAAAGCCCGATCAAACGATCAAGAAAGCCCTAAAAAAATACCGACATCCCTTGAAACGGAGCAGCATGTTCCGCGCCTTCGCGATTGCAAACGCAACGGCGACGTGGACCGCGACGAAAGTACTTTCTTCGGATCTTAGGCATTTGCAAACGTTTTACGCCTGAAGGGACGGCGCACCATATTTATTTTTCGGCGAACTCTAAACTTTTCATCAGGCCTGCCGCTAATCCGAACACCAAAGTGTCGGACCAGGCGAGGTCCGACGCGCAACATTCGACCGAAGGCAGCGCGCGAGCAACATGAACTTAGCAAGCACCATGAGAATACCAATTACGACCATGACGTTGCCGACGACGCGCCCATCGTCGATTTCGGCCGACGCAATCCCTAGAAATTGGCGTATCGCTGCGCAATCTGGCGAACCGGGGCGACTTCCTTACGGCTCAATACGGCGATGCGCAGATCGTCACGCGCATCCTGGATGTCGATACGACGGAGAACACCTTTACGTTCGACTGGGGCGGCGTGCCCGAGCACAACAAATACGTGCTGGGGGCGCAGAAACTGTCCTTCAGCGCGGCGCCGGACGGCGTGTGCGTGGAGTTCATGACCGGCACGCCGCGCGAGACCACTTTCGACGGCCATCCCGCCTTCGTGGTGGAATTTCCGCCGGTGCTGTACTACATGTCTACATGCAGGGCCGCGAATGAATATTTCCGCGTCGAGGCGCCGGTGCTCGATCCGTACATTTGCAGCGGCAGCCTGCCGGACGGCGAGCGCTTCCGCTTCGAGGTGCATGATCTGTCACTCGGCGGCGTGGCGCTGCGCACGACCGACGAACGCGTCGCGGACCTCGAAATGGGCATCACCATCGAGGACGCCGAACTGCACTTCACGACCACCGGCAAGGTCACGCTCGACCTTAAGCTAGTGTCGCATCGCGATTCGTAACGCTGCCGGATAATGATCGAATCCCGACGAGCGCCCAGCGCTTTCATTGTCCCGTATTCGTGCTTCGTGCGCGAACGCAAAACGTTTGCTCAACTTCTCCGGAAACCGACCGATAAATAGGGCAGCCAAGAGGGCCGTCATGCGGCATCGCCCGATCTTTGAGCCGCCTTACCAGGATTCACGCATGTCGAACAACATTTTCAGCATAGGTCTTTCCGGTCTGAACGCGGCCCAGGGGGGGCTGACGACGACCGGCCAGAACATCAGCAATGCCGCGACGCCGGGCTATACGCTCGAGAAAGTGTCGTATCAGGAAGCGTCGGGCCAGTACACCAGCTCGGGCTTTCTCGGCAACGGTGTGCAGACCGCGACGGCCACGCGTCAGTGGAGCCAGTATCTGACGACGCAGGTCAACAACAGGACTTCGTCGAGCAGCGCGGCCAGCACGAACTTTTCGATGATCTCGCAACTGAACAACCTCGTCGGCGATCCGACGAGCGGCATTTCGGGGGGCATCGGCTCGTATTTCTCGGGATTGCAGACGGTCGAGAATTCGGCGAACAGCACGTCGGTGCGTCAGTCGCTGATGAGCAGCGCGCAGACGCTCGCCGACCAGATCAACACCGCGGGCCAGCAGTACGACCAGCTGCACCAGAGCGTCAAACCAGAGCGTCAACTCGCAGTTGCAAAGCGCGGCCAAGCAGATCAACACCTACACGTCGCAGATCGCCGATCTCAACAAGCAGATCAGCGTCGTGAGCGCGAGCCGGCAGCTGCCTAACCAGCTGATGGATCAGCGCGATCAGGCCGTGGCGAATCTCAGCTCGCTGATCGGCGTGAGCGTCACGAATACGGATGGTAACTACAACGTGTTCGTCGGCAACGGGCAGTCGCTCGTGGTCGGCGGCACGCAATACGGCGTGCAGGCGGTGGCGTCGCCGAGCGACCCGAGCGAACTGACGCTCGCGTTCCAGCCGACCGGCACCGCCACCGCCACGCAGTATCTCGACAGCAATGCGTTGTCGGGCGGCGTGGTCGGCGGTCTCGTCGATCAGCCCTACGAGATGACGCAGAACTCGCTGCAGGCAGCGCAGATGGCGTTTTCGCAGATTCAGAAGATGTCGCTGTTCAATTATCTGGGCAGTTGAGGCAGCGGTTCGAAGGATCTACGCGGTAAGCGCGAGCGGTTGGCGCGCATTTTGGGAGCGGCGTGTTTGGGCGGTTGCTCCTTTTATTTTTTTGGGGTTGGGAAAGAAGCGCGGAGGAAATTCAAAGCCGATAAATATCGTTCAGAATTCGCGTATTCAATCGAGGATCGTCTTCGGTCATATTAGCGGACTCCTGACGACTGCCGCTCGTGATGCCCGATTCAATATTGCTGAACGCCTCCCTCGGTAAAGATTCATTCAAAGTGGTACCTGGAATCTCACATCGAGTTACGGGCCGTTTCAACGCAGTGAGCTCGACTATGTCGTTGCCAGATTACTGATGCCGGCCGTTGAGCCGGATTTGCTGACGTGACCACTTCATATGAACGATCATCAGCGTGCCCATGCATCTTTCACCATCACTGGCGACGCACTGGACCCCGCGTTCTGGACGGAGTACTTCGGCGTGACGCCGGACAGGGCAATCATAAAAGGCGTGCGTTTCGTTACGCCATCGGGTCAGCTCAGTCTCGAGCCGGGCGTGACCGGGTTATGGAAGACTCAAAGTCGACATGCGGTGCAAAGCGATTTTCTCGAACCGCATTGCCGTGAACTGATCGCAAGACTCAAACTGCCTCGCGCCGGTTTGCGCGAACTGCTCCGCGAGAAAAACGCGCGAGTGGAGCTCTGATGCTACTGGCTGAACGATACAGGCGATCGCGTCCAAGATGTATCCGATGAGGTCCGAGCCATGATGGAAGCGCTCGGCGGCGCGGTCGTGATCGACGAGTATCGTTAGTCGCCTGCGCATCGAAAGCCTAAAACAATCGCCCCCGCGATCCTCCCCACCTGCGCGATCCCCGAATCGAAGATGCGCTGAAAGAACGGCATCAGGTTGGGAATCATCAGCTGCAACAGCAGCAACCCAACGAGCATCGTCACCGGAAAACCGACTGAAAAATACCGATCTGCGGCGCCGCGCGATTCAGAATGCCCAGCGCGAGATTGGTAATAAGCAAGGCCGCGACGATCGGCAACGACAGCAACAAAAGCCCGTCGAAAACACGCTCGCGCCGTAACCGACGAGCGTCTTCCATCCCTGCGCGTGCGTCGCGGCCGCGGCCACGTTGACGTCGATCGGCACGCTTTGGAACGTCGTCACCAGTGCGTTGATGAGCTGCAAATGGCCATCGAAGACGAGAAACGCGAGCGTCGCCAGCGCGTTCAGATAGCGCGACACGACCACCGCATTGCCGCCCGCGCGCGGATCGTAGAGCATCGCGAAGCCGAGGCCCATTTGCTGGCCAATGTATTCGCCCGTCGCATCGACGGCAGCGAACGCGATCTGCATCGTCAGGCCGATAGCCGCGCCGATCAGAAACTGGTTGACGATGATGATCCATATGCCCGCCGCCTAGAACACGATGGCCTGTGGTATCGCGGGCAGCGTCGGCGCGACGATCAGCGTGACGAATGCGCCGAGCGCGACCTTCACGCGCACCGGAATCGCCATGTGGCTCAGCCGGGTGCGGTGGCGATCAGCGCGAGAATGCGCACGAACGGCCACAGAAACGCGGTGAGGCAGCCGTTCAGTTGCGCGTAGGTGACGGTGAACATCGAATCGTGGGCTTCTTACGCGGATGATCCGCCGGTGAAGCTCGGCGTGCTGGTCGTGCCGAGCGCCTGACGCAGCAGCGACAGCACGATGATGATGCGCGTGAAGCTCGTCATCATCAGGACCATCGCCCGGAGGAACGAAAGCATCGTCAGCAGCAGCATCGTTTGCACGCTGAGCGAATACGTCGTGCCGCCGTTCGGGTCGGGGCTAGTGTTGAAGGCGGGCAGGCCCGCCCTGC
Source organism: Caballeronia sp. BR6202001591004 (assembly GCA_029439525.1). Classification (GTDB taxonomy): domain Bacteria; phylum Pseudomonadota; class Gammaproteobacteria; order Burkholderiales; family Burkholderiaceae; genus Caballeronia. The sequence goes on along the minus strand of JAQFVJ010000125.1, from coordinate 494 downwards.
TTTGCGCGAACGCGAGATACGGCATCAGGCCGACGACGGGCAGTGCGAGTTTCAGACTCCGCACTAGATGACGACTGACCTGCATTACTTGCTCCTGCCGACGAGTTGCTGAAGACGCTTGAGCGCCGTGCCGGCGAGCGCGCTCTGAAACCGCTATGTCTGGAAGATGACTAAGGTGATAGCCATGAATTCCTGCCTCTTTCGATAGGCTGAATTGTTGTCCATCCCGGTGCCGGACGATGAAGCGAACAGAAGGGGGAATAGGGGCTAACTCGTACTATTGGGTGCGCTTGCGTGTTGTCGCATGCTGAAACGACGAGGCCCGCGTCGCGCGGGCCTCGTCGTTCTTCGATGTGCGGCAGGAAACGGCTTACTTGCCGCCGCCGAACTTCTGGGGCTTTTTGTTTGCTTCGCCGGCAAGCGTATCGGGGAATCGCTGGCCGAAGTCGCCTTGCAACGTTCGCGCGTCCGGTGCGGCGGTGGTGCCGACGCGG
>JAQFVJ010000124.1 GCA_029439525.1 Caballeronia sp. BR6202001591004 | reverse complement strand
CCGACTGCACGCGCGCCTCGATGCCCGCGTGACGCATGGCGTCCTGCAGTGCGAGCGCGTTTATCATCGTGGCGAGCATCCCCATGTAGTCGGGGGGCGCGCGATCCATGCCGGCCGCGCCGCCCGCGACACCGCGGAAGATGTTGCCGCCGCCGATCACGACGGCCAGTTGCGTACCGATGCGCACTACCTCCGCGACGTCCGCCACCATCCTTTCGATTGTTGCTCGATTGATGCCGAAAGCATCGTCGCCCATCAGGGCTTCGCCGGAGAGTTTGAGGAGTACGCGTTTGTAGGCTGTGGGCATATGAGGTTCCGATCGCGCCGAGGAGGGTTGCAACAACGTAGAACTGTAGGGGTGAAACAATATTTATTTACCGCAAGCGGCCCGGATCGGGCGGCGGGCGCGGCAGACACGGGTTAACCCGAGCCTGCCGCGCCCGCTGCGTGATGCAAACCGGATCACTTCTCGTGCGCGACGATAAGAACCGCCCCGCACGTCCTGCTAACCCGTCTGGCTGTGTCAGCACAGACACCTTAAAACAGGCTTAGGCTTGCTTTTAGGATTGCTTTGCCGCTGCGACTTGCGCCGCCACTTCGGCTGCGAAGTCGTCCTGACGCTTCTCGATGCCCTCGCCGACCACGAACAGCGCGAACTTCTGCACCGACGAGTTGGCTGCCTTCAGCATCTGCTCGATGGTCTGCTTGTCGTTCTTCACGAACGGCTGGTTCAGCAGCGAGACTTCCTTCAGGTACTTCTGGACTGCGCCGTCGACCATTTTGGCGACGATTTCAGCCCGCTTGCCCGATTCGGCGGCCTTCTGCTCGGCGATGCTGCGTTCCTTGGCGATCAGATCGGCCGGCACGTCGTTCGACGACAGCGAAACCGGCTTCATCGCGGCGATGTGCATCGCCACGTCCTTGCCGACCTGCTCGTCCCCGCCGGTGTACTCGACCAGCACGCCGATGCGCGTGCCGTGCAGGTACGACGCGACCTTGTTGGCCGACTGGAAACGCTCGAAACGGCGGATCGACAGGTTTTCACCGATCTTGCCGACCAGCGCCAGACGCACGGCGTCGACGGTCGGGCTTTCCAGTGGCAGCGCCGACAGCGCAGCGACGTCAGCCGGGTTGTGCTTGGCAACCAGCTCGGCGATGGTCTTGCCGAATGCCAGGAAGTCGTCGTTCTTCGCGACGAAGTCGGTTTCGCAGTTCAGTTCGACCAGCGCGCCCACGCCGCCTTCGACGTGCGCCGCGACGATGCCTTCCGCCGTCACGCGCGATGCCGCCTTGCTCGCCTTGTTGCCCAGCTTCACGCGCAGCAGTTCTTCGGCGCGGGCCATGTCGCCGTCGGCTTCCGTCAGCGCCTTCTTGCATTCCATCATCGGCGCATCGGTCTTCGCGCGCAGTTCTGCCACCATGCTTGCGGTAATTGCCGCCATCATTCGCTCCTTGAGTCTGTTTGATACGTGCCGCCGGCTGGAGAAGACCGCCCGCGGCAGAAAAAGTTGGGCACTGCCATCGCGCTGACTAAAAAAGGGGCCTTTCTCAAAGCCCCTTTTTTGTCGGCCGCAGTCTTGCTTACGCTTCTGCGTTGACCTCGACGAACTCGTCGCCTTCGCCGTTACGCACGGTCTGGACCACGTCGTTCACTGCGTTGGCGCGGCCTTCGAGGATTGCATCCGCCACTCCTTCCGCGTACAGCGACACGGCCTTCGAGGCGTCATCGTTACCCGGAATGACGTAGTCGATCCCTTCCGGCGAGTGGTTCGTATCGACCACGGCGATGACCGGAATGCCGAGCTTTTTGGCTTCGGTCACGGCGATCTTGTGGTAACCGACGTCGATCACGAAGATCGCGTCCGGAATGCCGCCCATGTCCTTCACGCCGCCGATCGACTTTTGCAGCTTGGCGATTTCGCGTTCGAACAGGAGCGCTTCCTTCTTGCTCATGCGCTCAGTTTCACCCGATTCGACGGCCGCTTCCATGTCCTTCAGGCGCTTGATCGAAACCTTCAGCGTCTTGAAGTTGGTCAGCATGCCGCCGAGCCAGCGGGCGTTGACGAACGGCATGCCGGCGCGCGCTGCTTCCTGAGCGATGGTGTTGCGCAACTGGCGCTTCGTGCCGACGAAAAGAATCGTGCCGCGGTTCGCTGCCAACTCGCGCACGTACTTCAGCGCGTCGTTGTAGAGCGGCAGCGTCTTTTCGAGGTTGATGATGTGAATCTTGTTGCGATGACCGAAGATGTACGGGGCCATCTTGGGGTTCCAGAAGCGCGTTTGGTGACCGAAGTGGACACCGGCTTCTAGCATTTGACGCATCGTGATTGCCATGAAATTCTCCGCGAGGGTTGGGTCTTATAAAGCCGGCTGCCGCATCCCGCGCTCTTTCCTCTTTCTGACGAGCGCTGGACGACACCCTGGGTGCGCCGGCTTGACTTTGACTTCTTTTACTTCGACCTCGTTGCGAAACGGGCGACATACCCTGTTTCGCTTCCTTCTTCCTTTCCAAGCCTTACTCCTCAACGCGTCACGATTTGTCTTATCAAATCCAAATCGTGACGACCAAATGGGATGGATTACGACTTAATTTTTTAAGTATAGCATGTGAGGATTAAGTGGCTCAAGCCGGCCGATGCACCGGAATTCCAGCGGGCCATGCGCGCCGAAAACCTCACCGAAGGCGCAGCCGCGCGGAATAACCCGCTGCGGTCCCTTATTTAAGGTGCGATAATGTGCGATTTGCGGCTCACGGCCGCATACACGCATTTTCGAGCCAAGAGTCATGTCTATTACGCTGAAAAACGACCACGATATCGCGCAGATGCGCTTCGCCTGCCGGCTCGCCAGCGAAGTGCTCGACTTCATTACGCCGCATATCGTGCCGGGCGTGACGACCGAGGAACTCGACCGCCTCTGTCACGAATATATGGTGAAGGAACAGGGCACCGTTCCCGCACCGCTCAATTACCAGCCGCCGGGCTATCCGCCGTATCCGAAGGCCACCTGCATCTCCGTCAACGATGTGATCTGCCACGGCATTCCGGGCGAGAAAGTGCTGAAAAACGGCGATGCCCTCAATATCGACATCACCGTCATCAAGAACGGCTATTTCGGCGACACCAGCCGCATGTTTATCGTCGGCGAAGGCTTGATTCTGGCGAAACGCCTCGTGCAGACCACCTTTGACTGCATGTGGCTCGGCATCGATCAGGTGCGCCCGGGCGCGCATCTCGGCGATATCGGCGCGGCGATCCAGAAGCATGCCGAATCGCAAGGCTACAGCGTCGTGCGCGAATATTGCGGCCACGGCATTGGTCAGGTGTTCCACGAGGAGCCGCAAGTGCTGCATTACGGACGCGCGGGCACGGGCATTGAACTGCAGGCGGGCATGATTTTCACCGTCGAGCCGATGATCAACGCCGGCCGCCGCGAAATCCGCACGATGCCCGACCAGTGGACCGTCAAGACCCGAGACCGCAGCCTGTCGGCGCAATGGGAGCACACCGTGCTCGTCACGCCGACCGGCTATGAAGTGCTGACCGTCTCGGCAGGCACGCAGGCGCCGTCGCAGTTCATCGCGGCGACCGCTTCCTGAGCATCGCGTTCATTCGGCGCCTCTCGCACGGGCGGGCGCCGCCTCTTCCCTCGCCCTTTCATCCGAGTCCATGAGCGTCCCCGCCGTCGCCATGCCCGTCGAATCGCTGCCCGTCACCTACAAGGAGGCGAAGGCGGCGCTCATCGAACGCTTCCAGACGGCGTCGAACTTCGAGCCGCTGATGCTCGCGCTCGGCCGCGCCACCGATGACGCCCTCCGGGGCGCCTGGGCCGCGTGCGACATGCTCGCGGCGGCGTCGCTCGTCGCGGTGGGCGGTTACGGACGCGGCGAGCTCGCGCCCTATTCCGACGTCGACATCCTCGTGCTGCTTCCGGACTCCGCTGCGAGTGACGCCGCCGCGCTGCACGGCCGCATCGAGCGCTTCATCAGCAAGCGTGGGATCTGGGGTTGGATATCGGCAGCAGCGTGCGTTCGGTCGAGCAATGCATCGCCGAAGCGGGAAACGACATCACCGTGCAGACGTCGCTGCTGGAAGCGCGGCTCATCTGCGGCGACGCGGATCTGTTCGCGCGCTTTAGGCGTTATCGCGAGACACTCGATCCGCGCGCGTTCTTCCAGGCGAAAGTGCTGGAAATGCGTCAGCGTCACGCGAAGTTTCAGGACACGCCATACAGCCTCGAGCCGAACGTCAAGGAAAGTCCAGGCGGACTGCGCGACCTGCAACTGATTCTCTGGATCACGAGCGCGGCGGGCTTCGGCAGTAGCTGGCGCGAGCTTCACGAGCGCGGCCTCATCACCGAACGCGAAACGCGCGAACTGCGCGCCGCAACGAAGGCTTTCTCAAGACGCTGCGGGCGCGCTTGCACGTGATCGCCAAACGTCGGCAGGACATTCTCGTGTTCGACTTACAAACGCCGCTCGCCGAGAGTTTCGGTTTCGAGGCAACCGCCGCCAAACGCGCGAGCGAACAGCTCATGCGCCGCTATTATTGGGCGGCGAAGGCCGTCACGCAACTCGCGACCATCCTGATCCAGAACATCGAGGCGCAGCTTTTTCCATCGACGAGCGGCATTACGCGCGTCATCAACGGACGCTTCGTCGAAAAGCAAGGCATGCTGGAAATCGCCCGCGACGATGTTTTCGAACGCGAGCCGCACGCCATTCTCGAAGCGTTCCTGGTCTACGAACAGACGAGCAGCATCAAGGGCTTGTCGGGGCGCACGCTGCGGGCGATCTACAACGCGCGCGGCCTGATGGACCGCAACTGGCGGCGCGATCCGGAAAACCGCCGTCTGTTCATGGAAATCCTGAAGCAGCCCGAAGGCATCACACACGCGCTGCGGCTGATGAACCAGACCAGCGTGCTCGGGCGCTATCTGCTGAATTTCCGTCGCATCGTCGGGCAGATGCAGCACGATCTCTACCACGTCTACACGGTCGATCAGCACATCCTGATGGTGCTGCGCAATTTGCGGCGCTTCGCGATCGCGGAACACGCGCACGAGTATCCGTTCTGCGGTCAGTTGATGGGCAATTTCGAGCGCCCGTGGGTGCTATATGTCGCGGCGTTGTTTCACGATATCGCCAAGGGACGCGGTGGCGATCACTCGACGCTCGGCATGGCTGATGCGCGACGCTTTTGCCGCGAGCACGACATCGGGCAGAAGGATACCGATCTGGTCGTGTGGTTCGTCGAACAGCATCTGACGATGAGCCATGTCGCGCAGAAGCAGGACACGAGCGATCCCGAAGTCATCAAGCAATTCGCCTCGGTCGTGAAGACGGAGCGGCGGCTGACGGCGTTGTATATGCTGACGGTCGCGGACATTCGCGGCACGAGTCCGAAGGTCTGGAACAATTGGAAGGGCAAGCTGCTGTAAGACTTGCTCCGCGCGACGCTCGCCGTGCTCGGCGGCGCCAAGCCGGATACGCATTCCGAACTCAAGTCGCGTCAGGAAGCGGCGCTCGCGCTGCTGCGGCTCGAAACCGTGCCCGAGAACGCGCAGAAGCGGTTGTGGGATCAGCTCGACGTCGGTTATTTCCTGCGTCACGATCCCGCCGATATTGCCTGGCAGACGCGTGTGCTTGTATCGCCACCTCGAAAGCGACGAGCCGATCGTGTGCGCGCGGCCCTCGCCCATCGGCGCGGCGCTGCAGGTGTTCGTGTATGTGAAGGACCGGCCGGATCTGTTCGCCGGCATCTGCGCTTACTTCGATCGAAACGGTCTCTCCGTGCTCGATGCGCGCGTGACGACGACGCGTCACGGCTACGCGCTCGATAACTTCCTCGTTTCGCATCCGGATCACGATGGAAGCTATCGCGATATCGTCAATCTCGTCGAGCAGCAACTGGCGTCGCTCACGGATGAGGGCACATCCTGCCGGAGCCGTCCAGAGGACGCGTGTCGCGGCTGGTGCGCACTTTTCCGGTTGCGCCGCGTGTGGATTTGCGTCCCGACGAGCGTGGTCAGTACTACATCCTGTCCGTGTCCGCGAACGACCGGCAGGGCCTTCTTTATTCGATCGCGCGCGTGTCACCGGATCGGCGTGCAGGCGGCGCGCATCAACACGCTCGGCGAACGCGTCGAGGACGTGTTTTTGCTTGACGGCAAAAGCCTGTCCTCCAACCGCACGCAAATCCAGGTCGAAACCGAACTGCTGCGCGCGATCGCAGCCTGAAACTTTATGCGCGTCAAACTTGACACCCAAACATTCGCGTCCCAGCTCGGCGACGCGAGCGCCGGTGCGTTCCGGTACTTCAACGGGGCGCAAGCCCGTGCGGCCCGGAAGCGCCGACGGGTTCGCCCTCCGCTAAACGCGTGGATGCGCCGTCGGGCGAGCGTGCGGGTTTCGAGCGCAAGCCGTCGGTGCGTCGCGAAGCGGGCGAGCGCGACTCGTTCAACCCTCGTTCGGGCGATGCGCGGACGGGGTCGGGTGAGCGCGGCGCTTTCAAGCCGCGTGGAGAGGATGCTCGTGCTGGGCTCGAGCGACGGGGCGCGGCGCGCGATGAGCGCGGTGGCGAGCGACGCGAATTCAAACCACGTGGCGATGAGTCGCGTGGCGGCCGTGTGGTTACGGTGAGCGCGCCGGCCCGCGGCGCAGCGCGGGCGGAGGGCAGCGAGCGTCGGTCTTTTTCCAGCCGCGTGGTGCTGATTCGCGCGGAGGCTTCCGTGAACGTGGAGAACGCGCCGGGTTTGAGCGACGTGAGTTCAAACCGCGTGGTGCTGATTCGCGTGGCGGCTTCCGTGAACGTGGAGAACGCGCCGGATTTGAGCGACGTGGCGCGCCGCGCGATGACCGCAGCGGCGAGCGACGTGAATTCAAACCGCGCGGCGAATGAGTCACGTAGCGGTTACGGTGACCGAGTAGACCGCGCAGGTCGCGGCGCAGCGCGTTCCGAGGGCGACGAGCGCCGGCCTTTCCAGCCACGCGGTGACGATTCGCGCGGCAGCTTCCGTGAGCGCGGTGAGCGACGTGAATTCAAGTTGCGCGGCGACGATTCACGCGGCAACTTCCGCGAACGCACAGATCGCCGCGCATCGAAGCCCCCTGCCCCGACAGCACCGGAACACGCCTCTCCCGCCCCACAAAAAGCCTACGCCCATCGCGATGGCCTGGTTCTGGTTCGCCTGTCCAAGGTCATGTCCGAACTCGGCCTCTGCTCGCGCCGCGAAGCCGACGAATGGATTGAAAAAGGCTGGGTCCTCGTCGATGGCGAAGTCGTCGACACGCTCGGCACGCGCATCGACCCGACGGCCATATCGAAGTCCTGCCCGCTGCTCAGACCGCCCAGTCGCAACTCGTCACGATCCTGCTGCACAAGCCGGTCGGCTATGTTTCCGGACAGGCCGAAGACGGCTACGAGCCAGCCGTCACGCTGATCAACCCGGTGAACCGCTGGGACGAAAATCGCTCCGGCATCCGCTTCGCGCCGAGCCATCTGCGCACGCTCGCGCCCGCCGGACACCTCGACATCGACTCGACCGGCCTGCTCGTGCTGACGCAGGACGGCCGTATCGCAAAGCAACTGATCGGTGGACATTCGGAAGTCGACAAGAAGTATCTCGTGCGCGTCCGCTACGGCGAGCATACGGTCGACGTCGATCGTCATTTGCCCGCGGAAAAGCTCGCGCTGCTGCGTCACGGCCTCGAACTTGACGGCGTGCCGCCGCTCAAGACCGCGCAAGTCAGTTGGCAAAACGGCGAGCAATTGCGCTTCGTGCTGCGCGAAGGCAAGAAGCGCCAGATTCGCCGCATGTGCGAACTGGTCGGGCTGGAAGTCGTCGGCGCTGAAGCATGGGGTGCGTCACGCTCGGCGCGCTGCCGCAAGGACAATGGCGTTATATGGGACCGGACGAGCAGTTCTGATCGACTCGAACGTTCGATAGCCCGCGTCGCACATTTACGACGCCGGGCAAGAAAAAACGGCGCGATCGCCCTTCGGATCGCGCCGTTTTTTGTGCGCCCAGCATGGACGCAATCTTGTAGGTGCGTAGGTGCAAGTTCTACCATGAGTTGAACAGAGCGAATGAAGC
>JAQFVJ010000123.1 GCA_029439525.1 Caballeronia sp. BR6202001591004 | reverse complement strand
CGCGGTTCTGGTCGGTGACCGGGTACGGTGGGACGTATCAGGGCGTCGATCTATCTTATACGCGGCGGTTCAACTCGTGGGCGCGGTTGTTGTCGATGTCGTCTTCGTCGTCGCGGTCGGCGGGGCAGCAGCCGTCGGCGGCACCGGCGGCTTCGGGGGTGTCGGCGCCGCTCGGGGGATCGGCGACGGATGTGGATTCTTCGTCGGAGTGACGACGGTTAGCAAAAGCATCGCCGAAAGCAAAAGGGTACGCGAATCGCTCACGTGCCCTTTGCATCCGTACTTAGTAACTTACGTTACCCGCATGCCCGGCTTCGCGCCGCTGTGCGGCTCGAGAATGTACAAGCTCGGGTCGGCCTTCTCGTCAGTCGCCGCCGCCAGCACCATCCCTTCAGACATCCCGAACTTCATCTTGCGCGGCGCGAAATTGGCGACCATCACCGTGAATTTGCCGATCAAATCCTGCGGCTGATACGCCGACTTAATGCCCGAGAACACGTTGCGCGTCTTCTCCTCACCGATGTCGAGCGTCAGTTGCAGCAGCTTGTCGGAGCCTTCGACGGCCTTGCAGTCGACGATCTTGGCGATGCACAGATCGACCTTCGCGAAATCGTCGGTGGAGATCACGCCGCTTTCTTCCAGCTGCTTCGCTTCCTTTTTCGCGGCTGCTTTCGCAGGCGCAGCAACAGGCGCTTCAGGTTGCAGCGATTCGCGATTCGCCACGAGCAGCGCGTCGATCTGCTTCGGATCGACGCGCGTCGTCAGATGCTTGTACGCGAGGATCGGCGTTGCCGAGTACAGCGGCTTGTACGCATCCGCCCACGTCAGCGGCTGAATGCCCAGGAACGCTTCGACCGATTCGATCAGCTTCGGCAGCACCGGCTTGAGCGCCAGTGACAGTAGGCGGAACGCCTCGAGACTCACGCTGCACGTCTCATGGAGCGCGACAGCGTTGGCCGGGTCCTTCGCCTGTTCCCACGGCTTCGCGGTATCGACGTAGGCGTTGACGGCATCGGCGAATTCCATCGTCGTGCGCAGGGCGCGGCCGTATTCGCGCGCTTCGTAGAAGCGGGCGATCTGCGGGATCGCCGCGCGCAACTGGCCGATCAGCGGATGATTCATCGCGCTGTCCTGCACGCGTCCGTCGAAACGCTTGAGCAGAAAGCCCGCCGCGCGGCTCGCGATATTCACGTACTTGCCGACGAGGTCGCTGTTCACGCGCGCCTGGAAGTCCTCCAGATTCAGGTCGATGTCTTCCATCGTGCTGTTAAGCTTTGCCGCGAAGTAATAGCGCAACCACTCGGGATTGATGCCCGTGTCGATCACGCTCTGCGCGGTGATGAAGGTGCCGCGCGACTTCGACATCTTCGCGCCGTCCACCGTCAGGAAGCCGTGCGCAAACACGTTCGTCGGCGTGCGATGGCCGGAAAATTCCAGCATCGCCGGCCAGAACAGCGTGTGGAAATACAGAATGTCCTTGCCGATGAAGTGATACTGCTCGGCTTTCGAGCCGGGCTTGACCCAGGCGTCGAAATTCAGCCCGATGCGGTCCGCCAGATTCCTGAAGCTCGCGTAATAGCCGACCGGCGCATCGACCCAGACGTAGAAATACTTGCCCGGCGCGCCCGGAATCTCGAAGCCGAAGTAGGGTGAATCGCGCGAAATGTCCCAGTCGGCGAGCTTGGCGTCGCCCTTGTCGCCGAGCCACTCGCGCATCTTGTTGGTCGCTTCCGGCTGCGCGAGGCCGCTCACCCAGCCGCGCAGGAATTCTTCGCAGCGCGGGTCGGAGAGGCGGAAGAAGTAGTGTGTCGAGGCCTTGCGGATCGGCGTGGCGCCCGATACGACCGAATACGGGTTGATGAGTTCGGTTGGCTGATAGGTTGAGCCGCAGACTTCGCAGTTGTCGCCGTATTGATCCTTCGCGCCACACTTCGGACACTCACCTTTGATGAATCGGTCCGGCAGGAACATTTCCTTGACCAGATCGTAGGCCTGCTCGATATCGCGCGCGTCGATCAGCCCGGCTTGCTGGAGCGCGCCGTAGATCGTGTCGCAGAGGGCGCGGTTTTCCTCGGCATCGGTCGAGTAGTAGTTGTCGAAAGAGATGCCGAAGCTGTCGAAGTCGCGCTTGTGCTCTTTCCACACGCGCTCGATCAGTTGCTTGGGCGTGATCCCTTCCTTCTCGGCCCGCAGCATAATCGGCGTGCCGTGGGTGTCGTCGGCGCCGACGTAGTACACCTCGTGGCCATGCATTCGCAGCGCCCGAACCCAGATGTCAGTCTGAATGTACTCGACCATATGGCCGATGTGGATCTGACCGTTCGCATACGGCAGCGCGGACGTGACGAGAATCTGGCCGCCGCCGCTGGTTGCGGTGGCGGGCGCGGCGGAAGCGGAATTCGGTGCTGACATAAATAAAGACGCGGCCTGTTGAAGTGCTGGGGTGGGTGGAAAAAGGCTGAATCTGATTTTAGCAGGGAGCGTAAGGACGGCGTCCTCGAGCGCGTGCGGAACCTTCGACGTATTGCTCAAGAAGCTCTGCTTTCTCGCAGCAAAAAAATACAACAAAATAGTTTTATTTTTGCTTGGCATGATATAATATAAACCATTGTATTTTGACCTCTTCGACAAGGGCCGGAGAAGGTATGAAATACAATGAATTCAAAAAGTCGCTGCGTGAGCAGGGCGCGCAGTTCCAGTCCGGCAAGGGTAGCCACTTTCGCGTGACGCTCAATGGAAGAACCACGATCTTTCTCGATCACGGAAGCAAAGAAATCTGCACGAAGATGGTCGCGCTGATCAAAAAAACAACTCGGATTGAAGTAAACGGGGGCGCTATGTTTTTCGGAGAATCCACCACCATGCTGTCTTATCCAGTCAATCTCGAACTCGACACCAACCATACTTTCCTGGTCACGTTCCCGGATATTCCGGAAGCGGTATCCGTCGGCAGCGACGAAGACGAAGCGCTGCTCAACGCGCTGGATGCGCTCGAAACAGCCATTGAAATCTACTTCGACGAAAAGCGCGAAGTACCGATGCCATTGAAGCCGAAGAAAGGGCAGCCGGTCGTCGATTTGCCGGCGCTGGTCGTATCGAAGGTGCTGCTCGCCAACGAGATGATCCGTCAGGGCGTGCGCAAGGCGGAACTCGCACGGCGCCTGAACGTGCATATGCCGCAAGTGGACCGCTTACTGGACCCGCGCCATTCGTCGAAGCTCGAAGCGATCGAGGCCGCGTTCCGTTCGCTCGGCAAGCGCCTGAACATTTCCGTTGCGTAAAACGAACGCCGCCCCCAAAAAACCGGGGCTCTAATTGGGGTCCCGGAGTAACAACGACAAGAGGAGAATGGCAGGCCACGGCATCGACGTGCACCTACTATAAAGGACACGCGCCGCCCTTCCAAAGTTTCAACTTTTTTTCAGGCGACGTTTTCTCCTTTGAAATCAAATAATTTATTGAACCTGACCCGGCTGCGCGGTGGCGCGCAGGTAGATCTCCACGTGGCGATTCTGCGCGCGGCCGGCTTCCGTCGAGTTGTCCGCGATCGGCTGGTTCTGGCCCATGCCCAAGGCCGACAGGCGCTGCGCCGCCACGCCGTGCGTCGCGATGTGACGCTACGCTCTGCGCGCGGTTCTGCGATAGCGTCTGATTGTAGGCCGGCTGGTCGGTGTTGTCCGTATGGCCGACGACGCTCGCGATCAGCTCCGGATGCTGCATCGTCTGCGTGACGGGGTTCAGCACCGGATCGAACGACGGCTTGATCGCGTAGCTATTGGTGTATTGGTGTCGAACGAAATCGAGTTCGGAATGTTCACCTTGAGCGAACCGTCCTGCTGCTCGGTCACCTGCGTACCCGTGTACCCTTCGAGTTGCCGGAAATCTTGTTGCGGATCGCCTGCCAGTTGTAGCCGACGATACCGCCCCGCCGCCGAAGATCGCGCCGAGCGCTGCGCCCGCGCCGGTGCCGACCGCCGTGTTGGTGCTCTGCTGCGTCTGATAGCCGGCCAAGAGCGCGCCTGCGACGACAAACACGGACAGGCGAGTCATCAACTTCGTATTCGATCTCCTTGATTCAACGAGCGATTTGACGTGCGACGCGGAAAGTGAAACGTCGACGTCCGGAACAGTGCCGATAGTGGCAAAGGGTCTTCGGACGGGCATCCGGACGAGCCGCTTCAATAATGAGAAAGACGTCCGCCTGCCCGCTGCGATGCGTCCCCGGAAAAACTACGCAGCGGAATAGTGCAATGCCCACGAAGCGCACGCAACGGTTCTAACCTAACAAATACTTTCAAATTTATCAGATTGTTGGCAGGCATCGTTCGCCTGGGGCAACAACCGTTCCATGGAGTTTCAATGAGTATCGACCGCTTGAAGATCGACATCGCACTCGCCACACTGACCGATCCCAACACCAACCGCAAGTTCACCGATACGAAGAGTATTCGCAATGTGTCCGTCGATGCAGCGAAGGTGTCCGTGAGCGTCATGCTGGGCTACCCGGCGAAATCGCAGTTCGAATCGATCCGCAAGCTGGTCGCCGATGCGCTGCGCGGCGTGCCCGGTGTCGAGGACGTCGCTGTGGACGTTTCGTCGCAGGTGGTCGCGCATGCGGTGCAGCGCGGCGTGGAGCTCCTGCCAAACGTGAAGAACATCATCGCGGTGGCGTCGGGCAAGGGTGGCGTCGGCAAGAGCACAACCGCGACCAATCTCGCGCTCGCGCTGGCGGCGGAAGGCGCATCGGTCGGCATGCTAGACGCGGATATCTACGGCCCGTCGCTGCCGATGATGCTCGGCATCACCGGCCGCCCAAAGTCGCCCGACAACCAGTCGATGAACCCGCTCGAAGGCCACGGCATCCAGGCCAACTCCATCGGCTTTCTGATCGAGCAGGACAACCCGATGGTCTGGCGTGGCCCGATGGTCACCTCCGCGCTCGAACAGTTGCTGCGCCAGACCAACTGGCGCGACCTCGACTATCTCATCGTCGACATGCCGCCCGGCACCGGCGATATCCAGCTCACGCTCGCGCAGAAAGTCCCCGTGACGGGCGCGGTGATCGTCACCACGCCGCAGGACATCGCGCTGCTCGACGCGAAGAAAGGCCTCAAGATGTTCGAGAAGGTCGGCATTCCGATTCTCGGCATCGTGGAGAACATGAGCACGCATATCTGCTCGAATTGCGGCCACGAAGAGCATATCTTTGGCGCGGGCGGCGGCGAGCGCATGGCGCAGGAATATGGTGTCGAAATTCTCGGGCAACTGCTGCTCGATATCGCGATCCGCGAGCGCACCGATGCCGGCCAGCCGACCGTGGTGTCGCAGCCCGAGAGCCGCATCGCCGAGACCTATCGCGTGATCGCGCGACGCGTCGCCATTTCGATCGCCGAGCGTCAGCGCGACATGACCTCGAAGTTTCCCAACATCGTCGTTCAGAACACGTAAGGTCCGTGCCCTTCGTCGATCCGCGCGAGCCTTGTGCAGCGCGGCTCGCGGTATCATGTCGCCTCGAGGCGCGGTGTCGATGGAGGCGCGGTGTCGATGCACGCGGGGCATCGGCCGGCCGCCGAGAGGATCGCATGAGAAACAACAGATTCGACGAGAGGGCGGGCGTGACCTGGGTTGCGTTCCGCGCCGTGATTGCAACGGCCGCTTGCAGCATGATGCTGGGCGGCTGCGGCATCCTCTTCCAGAATCACGAGAAACGGGCCGACGCGGTGCTCACGCCCACTGTCGACACGGCGCGCGGCACGATCACGCTGATCGAACGCGCCGACGGCGTACAGGTATCCTACAACCTCACCGACATGCCGCCCAACAGCGGGCATGCGCTGGAAGTCCACAAGCGCGGCAACTGCATCGCCCGTCAACGATCAGGACGCGGGCTCCGTGTTCGCGCTGCAGTCGGACCGCAGACGCCCACGCGCGGCTCGAAGGCGAACTCGGCAATATCCGCGCGGACGCCAACGGTTCGACGACAGGCTTCATCGTCGCCACGGACGTGTCGCTCGACGGCGTGCGCTCGATCATTTCGCGCGTCATGCTGCATCGCGAAACCACCGATTCTTACGCCATGTATCCGCACAACGTCGGGCCAGCGCTCGCGTGCGGCGGATTCACCCATGATTCGCCCTTGATCCGCCGGCGGCGATTCGCGTACAGACGTGGCCATCATGGCGTCGCGTCATTCGCGTAAAATACGCGGTTTAGTTTGGCGGGGCGCAGGCTTGCCGCCATGCTCTCTCTCACCGACAGGCTCAGGCCGTTCCAACGCGTAAAAGCATCCCTATGAGCATCAAGTCCGACAAGTGGATTCGGCGCATGGCCGAAGAGCACAAGATGATCGAGCCGTTCGTGCCCGATCAGGTGTGCGTGGCCGAGGACGGCCGCAAGATCGTCTCCTACGGCACCTCGAGCTACGGCTACGACATTCGCGTGGCCGACGAATTCAAGATCTTCACGAATATCAATTCGACCATCGTCGATCCGAAAGCCTTCGACGAGAAATCGTTCGTCGACTTCAAGGGCGATGTCTGCATCATTCCGCCGAATTCCTTCGCGCTTGCGCGCACGGTCGAGTATTTCCGCATTCCGCGCTCCTGTCTGACGGTGTGCATGGGCAAGTCCACTTACGCGCGCTGCGGAATCATCGTCAATGTGACGCCGTTCGAACCGGAATGGGAGGGGTACGTCACGCTCGAATTCTCGAATACGACACCTTTGCCTGCCAAAATCTACGCGAACGAGGGCGTCGCCCAGGTCTTGTTCTTCGAAAGCGATGAAATGTGCGAGACGTCGTACGCAGACCGCGGCGGCAAATATCAAGGGCAACACGGCGTTACCCTGCCGAAAACCTGATCATCGCCGCGTTTTAATGCTTGTCGAAAGACCGCTGGCTTCGAGTTTGCTGCTCGGACGCAGCGGTCGTTCGATTTGGAGATTCGCCTCATGAAGTTCCGCTTCCCCGTCATCATCATCGACGAAGACTTTCGCTCCGAGAACATTTCGGGTTCCGGCATCCGCGCGCTCGCCCAGGCGATCGAGAAAGAAAGCGCCGAAGTGCTCGGCCTGACGAGCTACGGCGATCTCACCGCGTTCGCGCAGCAGTCGAGCCGCGCGTCGTGCTTCATTCTGTCGATCGATGACGACGAGTTGCTGCCCTACGCGGACAACACCGTAGTCGAGGGCGATACGCCCGAGCTCGCATCGGCGATAGTCGCGCTGCGGGCGTTCATCGAGGCGGTGCGCCGCCGCAACGCGGACATCCCTATTTTTCTGTACGGTGAAACGCGTACTTCGCGCCATCTGCCGAACGACATCCTGCGCGAACTGCACGGCTTCATCCACATGTTCGAGGACACGCCGGAATTCGTCGCGCGCCACGTCATTCGTGAAGCCAAGGTGTATCTCGACGCGCTCGCGCCGTCGTTCTTCAAGGAACTGGTGCAGTACGCGGACGAAGGCTCGTATTCGTGGCACTGTCCGGGCCACTCGGGCGGCGTCGCGTTCCTGAAGAACCCGCTCGGGCAGATGTTCCACCAGTTTTTCGGCGAGAACATGCTGCGCGCGGACGTTTGCAACGCGGTCGACGAACTCGGGCAACTGCTGGATCACACAGGGCCGGTCGCGGCCTCGGAACGCAACGCGGCGCGCATTTTCAGCGCGGATCATCTGTTTTTCGTGACCAACGGCACGTCGACGTCGAACAAGATCGTGTGGCACGCGACGGTCGCGCCGGGCGATATCGTGCTGGTGGACCGTAACTGCCACAAGTCGATCCTGCACGCGATCACGATGACGGGCGCGATCCCCGTGTTCCTCACACCAACGCGCAACAACTTCGGCATCATCGGGCCGATTCCGCGCGACGAGTTCAAGCCGGAGAACATCCGCAAGAAGATCGAGGCCAATCTGTTCGCGCGCGAGGCGCTGGAGAAGAACCCGAATCTCAAGCCGCGCATCCTGACGATCACGCAAAGCACGTATGACGGCGTGATCTACAACGTCGAAATGATCAAGGACCTGCTGGGCGATCTGCTCGACACGCTGCACTTCGACGAAGCGTGGCTGCCGCACGCCGAGTTCCATCCGTTCTATCAGGACATGCACGCGATCGGCGCGGGCCGTCCGCGCACCGGCGCGCTGGTGTTCGCGACGCACTCCACGCACAAGCTGCTGGCGGGCATTTCGCAGGCATCCCAGATCGTCGTGCAGGATTCGGAGAACAGCACGTTCGACTTCCATCGCTTCAACGAGGCGTATCTGATGCACACGTCGACGTCGCCGCAATACGCGATCATCGCGTCGTGCGACGTGGCCGCGGCGATGATGGAGCCGCCGAGCGGCACCGCGCTGGTGGAGGAATCGATCGCGGAAGCGCTGGACTTCCGCCGTGCGATGCGCAAGGTCGATGCCGAATACGGCGACGACTGGTTCTTCAAGGTCTGGGGCCCGGAAGCGCTGGCGGAAGAGGGCATCGGCGACCGCGAAGACTGGATGTTGAAGCCCAACGACCACTGGCACGGCTTCGGCGCGCTGGCGGAAAACTTCAACATGCTGGACCCGATCAAGGCGACGATCATCACGCCGGGACTCGACGTGGACGGCGAATTCGGCGAGACTGCCATTCCGGCCGCGATCGTGACGAAGTATTTGGCGAAGCACGGCATCATCGTGGAGAAGACGGGTCTGTACTCGTTCTTCATCATGTTCACAATCGGCATCACCAAGGGCCGCTGGAACTCGATGGTGACCGAGCTGCAGCAGTTCAAGGATGACTACGACAACAACCAGCCGCTGTGGCACGTGCTGCCGGAATTCGTCGCGCAGCATCCGTCGTATGAGCGCATCGGCCTGCGCGGTCTGTGCCAGCAGATTCACAGCGTCTATTGCGCGAACAACATCGCGCGTCTGACGACGCACATGTACCTGTCCGACATGGAACCGGCGATGAAGCCGTCCGACGCGTTCGCCAAGCTCGCGCACCGCGAAGTGGACCGCGTGCCCATCGACGAGCTCGAAGGCCGCGTGACGAGCATTCTGCTTACGCCGTATCCGCCGGGCATTCCGTTGCTGATTCCGGGCGAGCGCTTCAATCGCACCATCGTCGATTACCTGCGCTTCGCGCGCGAGTTCAACGAGCGCTTCCCGGGCTTCCATACGGATATCCACGGGCTCGTCGGCGAGATGATCAACGGACGCATCGAGTATTTCGTCGATTGCGTGCGCGACTGATTTTCGCGCTGCATGCTGCACAATGAAAACGGCCCTTATTGATGAAAGGGCCGTTTTTTTGTTGCCGTGAAACGCGGTGCTGCTTGACGCTTAAATCAGCTCTTCGGCCTTTAGCGCCTTCTGCACGCCTTTACGCGCACCGACGCGCGCCTGATAGGCGACGAGCGCCGGCCACTTGCCGAGATCGAGGTCGATGTGCTTAGCCCAGCCGAGCACGGTGAAGAGATACGCGTCGCCGATGCTGAACTCGTCGCCCATCAGATACTGCTTGTCGTCGATATGCTGCGCGACGTAGCCGAGACGGCGTTCGAGATTGGCCATCGCGGCGGCTTTCCAGTCGCGGCTCGCGGCCGGATCGAAAAATGGCGAGAAGTTCTTGTGCAGTTCCGTGCCGATGAAGGTCAGCCAGCCTTGCAGGCGATAGCGCGTCATGGCGTCGGCGAGCGGCGCGAGATGCTTTTTTCAGGCGCCTGATCCGCGGATCGCAGGGTCTTCGTCAGCACGTCCCCGTTGTCCAGTTGCAGCGCCGGCACGTAGCCCTTGGCGTTGATCTTCCGTAAAGTCCGCGCCGCTGGCGGTGGGCTTCGTCTTCAGATCGACCGCTTCGATTTCGAACGCAAGCCCGATTCGACGAGCGCGATATGCGAGGCCAGCGAGCATGCGCCGGCTTTGTAAAACAGTTTCAAGTCTCAATCTCCGAAAAGAACCGCACTGCATTATGACCGATGTCATGGGCATACGTGTTTTGATTCGGTGAAACGGATTGTGTCGCCTTAAGAAAGTAACGTGTTCAATCGAGTACGTAACTGCGAGCACTGGATGGCGGCTTCGGTGCGCGCTCGAAGGTCGGATCGGCGGCCATGTCGTGCAGCGCGCTTTCGATCGTCTCGCAAATGGCGTTCAGCGCAAGGTCGTTTTCTTCGAGGCCGAACGGATCTTCGATCTGCGCGGCGATCGCCTCCAGCGCCATGAACGCATAGGCGACCAGCAGCGAGAACAGTGGCGTGAGCAGACCCGCACCATCGATGAGTCCGAAGGGCAGCAGCACGCAGAACAGATAGATCGTGCGGTGGATCATCACCGAATAGGAGAAGGGCAGCGGCGTGCTCGCGAGCCGTTCGCAGCCGCCGATCACGTCGGAAATTGCGTTGAGATTGTGCTGGATCGCGAGCAGCGCGTAGCCATCGAGCGTGCCTTCGCGACGCCGTTCGATCACCCATTCGTCGAGCCACAGCAGAATCAGCGCGGGCCGATATTGCGCGCCGGCGACGCGTGCGTGCAATTCGGGCGGCAGACGCGGCGCGAGATCGCCGAGTGCATCGCTGCCGCGCAACTGATGGCGCAATGCATGCGCAAGGGCGCCGAGCGCTGCGAGAAAGCGCCGTGTCTGCGCGGGTTCGCGCGGTTCTGTGAGGATTAGCACCTGCCGCGCCAGCGAACGCGACACGTTGAGCAGCGCGCCCCAGAGCCGAGGGCCTTCCCACCAGCGCTCGTAGCTCGCGCTGTTGCGAAAGCCGAGAAACACCGCGAGTGGGATGCCTACCAGCGCGAACGGCGGCGTGCCGAGGCCGATCGGATAGGTGCGCATGTGATCGTGCATGAAGATGGCTGCGATCGACAGCACGAAGATGAACGAAAGCCGCGGCAGCAATTGCGGCAGGACGGAACCGCGCCACACGAATAGCAGGCGGAACCACTTCAGCTTGGGGCGGGTAATCATATGTTCGGCACCGGCGAATCGAAATCGGCAATGATCGATATGATAAGGGCGTGCAATCGAATCGGGAAAATGCCGTGCTATTTCGTCACGGGCCGCGCGCAAGAGACCGATGCGGGGAATGAACGTCGGCGCTGCGCGGGGCGCAAGCCGAAATAAATGAAAGGTTTCGAAATCTGGTAGCGTCATATTGGTTAGACATGCGAAATGAGCATCAGAATAAAAAAACTCGAAGCAGCCTTTCGTGATCGCAGTCCGACGCAAAGCCTTCCTGGCGGCGAGCGCCGCTTCACGCGTCGCCGCGAAAAGTGGATCGCGACGAATCCACTTCGTCGCGATCCACTTTTCGCCTTCCTCGACGGGCGTACCC
>JAQFVJ010000122.1 GCA_029439525.1 Caballeronia sp. BR6202001591004 | reverse complement strand
ACAGCAGTTGCTCGCGTTCGGTATCGGGCAGATTCATTTTGCCCATGACCCGTGTCTAAACATAGATATGGGGCTAATTCAATGACGCGCTGTGCTAGCGGACTATTTCACGAGATTACCCAATTGCACGATGGGCATGGCAACGGTCCGGACGACATCGCGCGCGAGGTTCGCCACGTCGCCGAAAGCGGCCGCGACCGGCGGGGTCTCTTCCTGCGGTGCGGCGGCGGTTTGCGGAGCCGCCGCAGCTTGCGGTTGTTCCGCTGATGCTACCGGCTGGGCCGCGGCGGCGTTTGCTGCCTGCGCAGCCAGCATTTGAGCCGCTTGATTGACCGCCTCATCACGCATCCGCGGGGTCTTGGCCGGATCGGACATCATCGATGAGAACTGCGCGATATTGGCACTCTGGTCGAAGTTCAAGAATGCCGGATAGGTCGACGGTCCGAATGCATCGGGATCGGAGCCGTTCAGGTCGTCGCTCGAGGCGGAATACTGTGTCGAATTCCAGCTCGAGGACACTGGCGTCGAAAAGGGCGGCATGCCGCCTGCATCCGAATGAGATGAAGAGGTGCTCAATAATAGTTGACGCTGTCGATCACGATTCCATCCTTTTGCACCTGACGTGCATACGTAGTCAAAATGGCGCACAGACCGGAATGTTCGCGCGCTGTGAGAGCGCGTAACGGCCCGAGCCGTGAGGCAACTGCAGTGTGCAGACAGGGTGTGCGACTACGGTATCAACCGGGATACCACGCGAGTACGCGTCCGACGGTCGAGCGTGAAGGAAAACTGGCGCCGTGCATCGGAAAGCGCACGCGGACTTTATCGGCCGATCCATTTTCCGACGCGTCATTAAAGACCCTTGCGCATCTCGAAAATGCCCGCACATCCTTGTTGTAAAAGGAGCGCAGGACTATATGCAGATGCGACTACCGGTCATATGACGAATGGTTCTGTGCTATGCTAGCAAAATTAACTATCGCTTTTTTTTAGGTCCTTCCAAGCATACTTGATTCGCGCGATCCGCTAAACGGTCAGGCCGTGGCGCGGAAGGTTTTGTAACCCGCACTTCCTCGAGAAACTCGAAGAAAGGTGAGCGTAAAATGATGATGAAGCAATTCCAGTCGAACTCATACTTGTTCGGCGGCAATGCTCCGTACGTCGAAGAGTTGTACGAGCAATATCTCGATAATCCCGCGTCAGTGCCCGAGACCTGGCGAGCCTGTTTCGACACGTTGCAGAACGTGCCCGCCTCCGACGGCTCGGCACACAACGATGTGGCCCACGGCCCGATCGTCGAATCGTTTGCGCAGCGTGCCAAACAAAACGCCTTCCTCCTGCGCGAAGGCGGCGGCGAAGATCTCGCCACCGCGCGAAAGCAAGTCTACGTTCAATCCCTCCTCGGCGCGTATCGCTTCCTTGGCACGCAATGGGCCAATCTCGATCCGCTCAAGCGCCGCGAGCGTCCGCATATCCCCGAACTCGAGCCTGCGTTCTACGACTTCACCGAAGCCGACATGGACCAGACGTTCAGTGCCACGAACCTGTATTTCGGTTTCGAGCGCGGTTCGTTGCGCGAGATCGTCAAGGCGTTGCGTGACACGTATTGCGGCACCATCGGCGCCGAATACATGTACATCAGCGATCCGGAACAGAAGCGCTGGTGGAAGGAGCGTGTCGAGTCCATCCGCTCGACGCCCGATTTCTCGAATGAGAAGAAGAAGCACATTCTGAATCGCCTGACGGCCGCCGAAGGCCTCGAGCGTTTCCTCCATACCAAGTACGTCGGTCAGAAGCGCTTTTCGCTGGAAGGCGGCGAAAGCTTCATCGCGTCGATGGACGAAGTCGTGCGCCACGCGGGCAAGAGCGGCGTGCAGGAAATCGTCATCGCGATGGCGCACCGTGGCCGTCTGAACGTGCTGGTCAATACGCTCGGCAAGATGCCGGCGGACCTGTTCGCCGAATTCGAAGGCAAGCACGTCGATGACCTGCCGGCCGGCGACGTAAAGTATCACAAGGGCTTTTCGTCGGACGTGTCGACCGAAGGCGGTCCGGTTCACCTGTCGCTCGCGTTCAACCCGTCGCACCTGGAAATCGTCAATCCGGTGGTCGAAGGCTCGGCCAAGGCGCGGATGGATCGCCGTGGCGACGAAGAAGGTCTGCAAGTGCTGCCGGTGCAGGTGCACGGCGACGCGGCATTCGCCGGTCAGGGCGTCGTGATGGAAACGCTGAACCTCGCGCAGACGCGCGGTTACGGCACGCACGGTACGCTGCATATCGTCATCAACAACCAGATCGGGTTCACGACGTCGGACCCGCGCGATGCGCGCTCGATGCTGTACTGCTCGGACGTGGTCAAGATGATCGAAGCGCCGGTGCTGCGCGTCAACGGCGACGATCCGGAAGCCGTCGTGCTGGCCACGCAACTGGCCATCGACTTCCGCATGAAGTTCCACAAGGACGTGGTCGTCGACATCATCTGCTTCCGCAAGCTCGGTCACAATGAGCAGGACACGCCTGCTGTCACGCAGCCGCTGATGTACAAGACCATCGCGAAGCATCCAGGCACGCGCGCCGTCTACGCTGAAAAGCTCGTGCAGCAAGGCGTCATCACGGCCGAGGACGCGGACAACTACGTCAAGGAATACCGTCAGACGATGGACGAAGGCTATCACACGGTCGATCCAGTGCTCTCGAATTATAAGAGCAAGTACGCGGTCGACTGGGTGCCTTTCCTGAACCGCAAGTGGACCGGCGCCGCCGACACCGCCGTGCCGCTCGCCGAACTCAAGCGTCTGGCCGAGCGCATCACGACGATCCCGGAAAACTTCAAGGTTCACCCGCTGGTCGAGCGCGTCATCAACGACCGCCGCGCCATGGGTCTGGGCGAAGCCAAGCTCGACTGGGGCATGGGCGAGCACCTCGCGTTTGCCTCGCTGGTCGCGTCGGGCTATGCCGTGCGTCTGACGGGTCAGGACTCGGGTCGCGGCACGTTCACGCACCGTCACGCCGTGCTGCACGATCAGAACCGCGAGCGCTGGAACGACGGCACCTACATTCCGCTGCAGAACATCGCGGAAGGTCAGGGCAAGTTCACGGTGATCGACTCGGTGCTGTCGGAAGAAGCAGTGCTCGGCTTCGAGTACGGCTATTCGACCGCTGAACCGAATACGTTTGTCGCATGGGAAGCGCAGTTCGGCGACTTCGTGAACGGCGCGCAGGTCGTGATCGACCAGTTCATCTCATCGGGCGAAGTGAAGTGGGGCCGCGTCTCGGGTCTCACGATGATGCTGCCGCACGGCTACGAAGGCCAGGGTCCGGAGCACTCGTCGGCGCGTATCGAACGCTTCCTGCAACTGTGCGCGGACCACAACATGCAAGTGGTCCAGCCGACCACGCCGGCGCAGATTTTCCATCTGATCCGCCGTCAGATGATCCGTCTGTTCCGCAAGCCGCTCATCATCTTCACGCCGAAGTCGCTGCTGCGTCACAAGGAAGCGGTGTCGGATCTGTCGGAACTCGCGAAGGGCTCGTTCCAGCCGGTCATCGGCGAAGTGGACGAGGCGATCGAGCCGAAGAAGGTCAAGCGCGTCGTTTGCTGCTCGGGCCGCGTGTACTACGACCTCGTCGCGCATCGCCGCGAAGCGAAGAGCAATGAGGTCGCCATCGTGCGTATCGAGCAACTGTATCCGTTCGCGCACAAGCAGTTCGACGCGGAACTCAAGAAGTACGAGAACGCGACCGAAGTGGTCTGGGTGCAGGACGAGCCGCAGAACCAGGGCGCCTGGTTCTACATCGAGCATCACCTGCGCGAAGGCATGCGCGAAGGCATGAAGCTGGCCTACAGCGGCCGTCCGGCTTCGGCATCGCCGGCAGTCGGCTACTACGCGAAGCACTACGAGCAGCAGAAGGCGCTCGTGGAAGGCGCGTTCGGTCGCCTGAAAGGCGCGCAGGTCATCGCGAAGTAAGCCTTGCTCGAAGAGATCGGGTGAGCGCACGCTCCCCGTTCTCGCTGCTCGACATACATACAGACACACGCTTTAGGACAATACAGAAATGGCTATCGTAGAAGTCAAGGTTCCCCAGCTTTCCGAGTCGGTCTCGGAAGCGACCATGCTGCAATGGAAGAAGAAGCCGGGCGAGGCTGTTGCCCAGGACGAAACCCTGATCGAAATCGAACCCGACAAGGTCGTGCTCGAAGTGCCGGCGCCGTCCGCTGGCGTGCTCGCGCAAGTCATCAAGCATGACGGCGATATCGTCACGGCTGACGAACTCATCGCGAAGATCGACACCGAAGCGAAGGCCGGCGAAGCATTCGCCGCTGCTGCCGGCGACGCGGAAGTGAAGCCCGCGCCGGAAGCCGAACCGGCCGCTGCGCAAGCATCGTCGGGCGCGACGGGCGGCGCTGCATTGCCTGCCGCGACGAAGATTCTGGCCGAGAAGGGCGTGTCGGCGGATCAGGTGTCGGGTTCGGGCCGCGACGGCCGTATCACCAAGGGCGATGCGCTTGCCGCGCAAGCAGGCGCACTGGCAGCGAAGACTGCTGCTCCCGCACCGGCCGCTGCGTCCGCGCGCGCTGCCAAACCGTCGCTGCCGTCGGTTGCCGCACCGGCATCGGCCGATCAGTGGTTGAAGGACCGTCCGGAACAGCGCGTGCCAATGTCGCGTCTTCGCGCGCGTATCGCCGAGCGTCTGCTCGAATCGCAGCAAACCAACGCCATCCTGACGACGTTCAACGAAGTCAACATGGCGCCGGTCATGGATCTGCGCAACAAGTACAAGGATTGCTTCGAGAAGGAACACGGCGTGAAGCTCGGCTTCATGTCGTTTTTCGTGAAGGCCGCTGTGCACGCGCTGAAGAAGTTCCCGCTCATGAACGCTTCGATCGACGGTAACGACATCGTTTATCACGGCTACTTCGACATCGGTATCGCGGTTGGTTCGTCGCGCGGTTTGGTGGTGCCGATCCTGCGCAACGCGGATCAGATGAGCCTCGCCGACATCGAGAAGAAGATCGCCGAATTCGGCCAGAAGGCCAAGGACGGCAAGTTGTCGATCGAGGAAATGACCGGCGGCACGTTCTCGATCTCGAACGGCGGCGTGTTCGGCTCCATGCTCTCGACGCCGATCATCAACCCGCCGCAGTCCGCGATTCTCGGCGTGCACGCGACGAAGGAACGCGCGGTCGTCGAAAACGGCCAGATCGTGATCCACCCGATGAACTACCTTGCGCTGTCATACGACCACCGCATCATCGACGGCCGCGAAGCTGTGCTGTCGCTGGTCGCGATGAAGGACGCGCTAGAAGATCCGGCTCGTCTGCTGCTGGACCTGTAAGAAAAGCAATTCGCCTCGATGCATAGGCTCGCGCGCATCGCTTGGGCTGTTCCGCATGAGCGGAGATAACCAAAGGAAAGTCATGTCCAAGGAATTTGATGTCGTCGTGATCGGCGCGGGCCCTGGCGGCTATATCGCAGCGATTCGCGCAGCGCAACTCGGTAAGTCGGTTGCGTGTATCGAGAAGTGGAAGAACCCGGCAGGCGCGCTGAAGCTCGGCGGCACGTGTCTGAACGTGGGCTGCATTCCGTCGAAGGCGCTGCTGGCGTCGTCGGAAGAATTCGAAAACGCGTCGAAGCATCTGCTGGCCGATCATGGCATCAGCATGTCGGACGTGAAGCTCGATGTGTCGAAGATGCTGGCGCACAAGGACGGCATCGTCGAAAAGATGACGAAGGGCATCGAGTTCCTGTTCCGCAAGAACAAGATCACGTGGTTCAAGGGTCATGGCAAGTTCACCGGCAAAAATGCTGCCGGCGTGCAGATTGAAGTGTCGGGCGAAGGCGAGACCGAAGTCGTCACGTCGAAGAACGTGATTATCGCGACGGGCTCGAAGGCGCGTCATCTGTCGAACATTCCGGTCGACAACAAGCTGATCGCCGATAACGAAGGCGCGCTGTCGTTCGATTCGGTGCCTAAGAAGCTCGTCGTCATCGGCGCGGGCGTGATCGGTCTGGAACTCGGTTCCGTGTGGCGTCGTCTGGGCGCGGACGTGACCGTGCTCGAAGCGCTGCCGCAATTCCTCGGCGCCGCGGACGAAGCGCTCGCCAAGGAAGCCACGAAGCAGTTCAAGAAGCAAGGTCTCGATATTCACCTCGGCGTCGTGAAGATCGGCGAAGTGAAGACTTCCGACAAGGGCGTGTCGATCGCTTATACGGACAACGCCGGTAATGCGCAAACGCTGGAAGCGGACCGCCTGATCGTGTCGATTGGCCGCGTGCCGAACACCGACAACCTCGGTCTGGAATCGATCGGCCTGAAGGCCAACGAGCGCGGCTTCATCGACGTGGACGATCACTGCGCGACGAGCGTGCCGGGCGTGTACGCGATCGGCGACGTGGTTCGTGGCCCGATGCTCGCGCACAAGGCGGAAGACGAAGGCGTGGCGGTGGCGGAAATCATCGACGGCCAGAAGCCGCATATCGACTACAATTGCGTGCCGTGGGTCATCTACACGGAACCGGAAATCGCGTGGGTCGGCAAGACGGAACAGCAGCTCAAGGCGGAAGGCCGCGAGATCAAGACCGGCCAGTTCCCGATGATGGCCAACGGTCGCGCGCTGGGTATCGGCAAGGCTGAAGGCTTCGTCAAGATAATCGCGGACGCGAAGACCGACGAAATTCTCGGCGTGCACGTGATCGCGGCGGACGCATCGGACCTGATCGCGGAAGCGGTCGTGGCGATGGAATTCAAGGCGGCGTCGGAAGACATCGGCCGCATTTGCCATCCACATCCGTCGCTGTCGGAAGCGATGCGCGAAGCGGCGCTCGCCGTCGACAAGCGCGCGTTGAATATGTAAGCAAGCTCGACTTCGGGCAAGGCATCGCAACAAAGGCGAGCGGGTCGAACCGCTCGCCTTCGTCACTTTGAACGGCAGAAGATGAACGTCACCGAATACTACGAAAACGAACTGAAGACGCGGGGTTATCGTTCCGACGAAGCGCAACTTGCGGCGGTCGCGCGCCTGCAGCGCTGCTACGACGAATGGGTCGCCTATAAGTCGCGTCGCTCCAATGCGGTGACGAAGTTCTGCGTGCATCCGGAATTGCAGCGCGGCGTCTACATGTGGGGCGGCGTCGGGCGTGGCAAGAGCTTTTTGATGGACAGCTTTTATGCCGTGGTGCCGGTGACGCGCAAGACGCGTCTGCACTTTCACGAGTTCATGCGCGAAGTGCATCGCGAACTGGAAGAGCTGAAAGGGCAGGCCGATCCGCTAGATGAACTGGCCAAGCGCATCGCCAAGCGTTACCGGCTGATCTGCTTCGACGAGTTTCACGTCTCCGATATCGCGGACGCGATGATTCTCTATCGCCTGCTGGATCGCCTTTTCAAGAACGGCGTGCAGTTCGTGATGACGTCCAATTACGAGCCGACCACGCTGTATCCCGATGGCTTGCATCGCGACCGCTTGCTGCCTGCCATCGAACTGCTGCAGAAAAATCTCGACGTTCTCAACGTCGATGCCGGCACCGACTATCGCAGGCAGACGCTGTCGCAGGTCAAGGCGTATCACACGCCGCTCGGCCAGGCCGCGAACGAAGCGTTGCGCGCGGACTTCGCGAAGCTCGCCGCCGTGCCCGACGAAAGCCCGATCCTGCATATCGAAAAGCGCGAGATCAAGGCGCTGCGCTGCGCGGACGGCGTCGTGTGGTTCGATTTCGCGACCTTGTGCGGCGGACCGCGCTCGCAGAATGACTATCTCGAACTGGCGAACCGGTTCCACGCGGTGATCCTCTCCGACGTTCCGCAGATGACGCCGCGCATGGCCTCCGAGGCGCGCCGATTCACCTGGCTGATCGACGTATTCTACGATCACAAGGTCAAGCTGCTGATGTCGGTGGCGGTGCCCGCGGAAGAACTGTATGTCGAAAGCCCGATAGCCAACGAGTTTGCGCGCACGGTGTCGCGCATCGTCGAGATGCAGTCGAAGGAGTATCTGGAGGCGCCGCGCTGCGTCGCGAATATTTCGCTCACCTCTAATACGAGAATCAAAAATCGGCGTTGTGCCAATCCGCATCGTAAGGCTTTGTCGGTATTTTCAAGATTACGAACGCTCTGATTCTCTCATTGTAACGCGCTCGGTATCGTTCCCTCCGTTAGTCAGTTAAATGGAGAGAACGCCTTGAAACCCTATCGCGATATGACTAATGAAGAATGGTAGATGGTGGCGCCGCTGTTTCCCGAATTGCGTCCGCGTTCCGAATGCGGGTGCGTTCCTTGGCGAATACGCGTACCGTGCTCAACGGCGTGCTGTGGGTGATGCGGCGCATCGTGGTCCACGATGCCGCGCAAATATCCATCGTATCAGACCTGTCATCGCCGTTTCAAGGCGTGGCACGAATCGGGTGCTGTTGCGCGTGATGACGCAATTGTTCGGCCCGGCGGGTGAATCGCTGTATTCGTTGATGACCTCGCGCATGCGCGTACCAGGCGAGCTGCCGTTCCTGGTCGCTGCGGAAACCCTATGGCACCGCGCAGGATATCGCTGCGCCGGAGCAGCAAGCGCCGGCTCGACGTGCCGCATGATGAAGCGCTGAGTTGACCAACACATGAAAAAGGCCGAAAACATTCGATTGTCTTCGGCCTTTTTCATTTGCGCGGGATAAAAGTTACGGCTGGCGCAGCCACGTCGGCGAGTGCCCGAGCAGCGATATGCCGATAATCCGCGCACCACCAGCTTCTGGCCACCGTCCTCGAGTTCATTTTGCACTTGTTAGATACTTGCCGTTCGACGGATCCAGAATCTCGCCGCCATTCCATTCGTGACCGTCCTGACGCATGCCCGTGAGGATCGTCATGCCCTTGAGGAACGCGTCCTTGCGCTCGCCCGTGCAGCGGTGCGCTCCGGATTGTCGAGCCGGCCGATGCAGCGGACGATCTTGCCCGACAGCTGGCCGTTGCCGTCATCGGCGATCTGAATGATGGTCTTCGGCTCGCCGCTCACATCATCGATGGTTTGCCACATGCCGATGGGCGTCGATGTCTGCGCGGACGCGTTCGTCATCGAAAGGGCGATGAGGGCGCCGAACGCCGCGCGCGGCACGCTGGCCGATCGAAAGCTTCATGGAGTCTCCGTTTCCTGTCTTCGTGATTTTGTCGTGATACCTGGGGTGTAAGGCAGGTGCGCCGGGCCGACTCAGCATAAGAGAAGCGCGCGCGTTCCGTGTAGAAGGAGCGCTCGAATGCACTTCAAGACGCTCGATCACGCGCCTTCGCGCAAACCCGCCGCGAGCGTCGCGAAAGTGCGCTCGTCCGTGCGGTCGAAGTGCCGTGGCGTCACCGATACGCGTCCCGAGCCGACCACGGCCGTTTCGCTGTCGGGCGCATTCGGGCGCGCGCTGCGCTGGTGGAAGCGCAGCCAGTGGTAGTCAATACCGCGCGGATCGACGTTCGCGATCACGTCGATGCCTTCCACCAATCCGACGCCTTGTCGCGTCACCGTGAGCGGACCGGCGGCGGAGGCATCGCAATCGCGGAAGTTGACGTTGAGACAGGTTGGGGCTTCGTGGGAAATCGCGAGCAGTCGGCGGATCACGCCCGGCGCGCGCGGTATCCCAGCGGACGTTTTCGCGGTCGGTGAAGGTCTGGGACAGGTCGACGACGGCAGGCCGAGCAGCAGGCCCGTCATCGCGGCGCCGATGGTGCTGGAGAACATCGTCTCGCCGCCGAGATTCGCGTCGCGGTTGATGCCGGAAAGCACCACGGGCGGCGGCGCGTCTTTCATGAGGTGACGTACCGCCATCACCACGCAGTCGCCGGGCGTGCCCTGCACGCCGAAACGGCGTTCGCTGCGTGATGGTTTCGATGCCCAGTTCGTTGCGGATCGAATGATTCGATTGCGCCCGCGCGAGCGCGCCATTCAGGGATGTCCACATCGGCACCACGCCGAACCAGCTGCCGAGATGGCCGTAGATCTGGTCGGGGCGCTTCGACTAGCGTAGATGACTTCCTGGCCCGCGTTCGCGCCATCGGGCAGCTATTCGCATAGGTGCGCAATGGCAGCGCGTGACGCGCACGAGCATGTGATCGGCGCGCTTCGGCCATTTGCCCTTGATGCGCTCGCGCCGGCGCATCGTGAACTCCGTAGGATGCGTCATCGCGATGCGCGTCCCGCAGATAGCGCGCGGCAACGCGCGCGGATCGAGCGAGCGGAACAGGACGGTGAGACGGTCGTCATCGAGTGCGGCGAGGGTGCCGTTGGCGGTAGCGTTCGCGAGCCAGCGCGCCTGTTCGTCGACGCCGGGCTTGCCGACGTTGGCGGGATCGCTGTCCTGCGCGTGCGCGTGATCCTGCACGACGCATACGACGCACAGGAAGAAAGCGAAACACACATGCCACAAAAGCGATTTCAAGCACACTCGCAAACGCGGCATGCGACTTTCCCGATCAGGTCACGACGGTTTCATTCGCTGTCGCGCAACTCGCACCGCAGCACCTTGCCGATCGACGTCAGCGGCAGCGATTCGCGAAACTCCACGAGCGAGGGCACTTTGTAGCCCGTCAGATGTAAACGGGCGAAGGCCTGCAACTCTTCCACTGTCAACGATTTATCGCGCGGCACGACGAACACCTTGATGCGTTCGCTCGTCGCTTCGTCCGGTACGCCGATGGCCGCGACCGCACGCACTTTGGGATGCGCGGCGAGCACGTCCTCGATCTCGTTCCGATACACGTTGAAGCCCGACACGATCATCATGTCCTTCTTGCGATCGACGAGCCGGGCGGCCCATTCGTCGCTGGCCTCCATGCTGGAGCGTGCCCCATACGCCGCACTTTACGGCCGCATCCAGGCGCGTGTGCAACTGAAGCTCGTCATCGAGCGTGAGCGCTTTACGCAGTTGATCTCGCACGCACTCAAGAGCGC
>JAQFVJ010000121.1 GCA_029439525.1 Caballeronia sp. BR6202001591004 | reverse complement strand
GGCGGCTGCGGCGCCCGCACAAACGGAAGCGCTGGCTCCCGCAACAACGACGGCGACAGCAGCATCCGACAGCGCTGTTGCGCCCGCTTCGAGTGCGGAATCCGCATCCTCGACTGAACCGCAACAGGCTGCGCCGACCTCCGAAGCGACGCCGGCTTCCGCGCCCGCGCCGACCGCAAGCGCACCGGCGCCGTCGCGCACCGGTCCCGATCCGATGCTGTTCGGGATCGGCATCGCGGTGCTGGTGGGCTTGTTCCTCCTCTTCAAAATGCGCGGCGGCAAGAAGCGCCGCAAAGCGAAGCCGGCCCCGACGTCTGCGCCTGCACTGGCAGAAGATCCGCGCGTGCCGCGCACGTTTGCATCGCTGGAAGAAGCACAGGCCGATGCTGACGCCCGCAACGCAGCCTTGCGCCGCGAACGCGCGGCGGGCGCAGCGGCGAATCTCGAAACCGAACCGGTCCAGCGCGGTCAGTCCGAACTGAACGCGGTTGCCGCAAGCATCGACAGCGACGACGCAGCCAAAGCCGAAACCACACCGACCGAAGACGGAGCACCGACAGCGATTCCGGAAGCGTACGCGGCACCTGCGGAACCGTCGCAGCCATCGCACGGCGAGCCGTTCACGCCGCGCGCGCTGGCCGCGCATCACGCGGGCTTCGTGCCGCCGACGGTCACCGCATCGACCGATGCCGAAGTCCACGCCCGCGACAGCGAAGCGCGCGAAGCTGCCGTCCGCGAAGCGCAGAAGTGGGAATCGCAGGAGCGCGAAGCCGCGACGCGTCAGGCCGCCGCGCACGATGCCGAAGAACGCGAGCGCCACGCGCGCGAAACCGCCGCCCGCGAAGCGCTTGTCCGCGATCTGCATGCGCGCGAGCTGCAATTACTCGCCGAGGAAGTGAGCGAAGCCGTCGAAAACGAGGAAGAGGCTCAACGCGCGCGCGAGGCGGTGGCGCGCGAAATCATCGCGCAGGAGGCTGAATTGCGCGACGCGCAGGCCCGCGCGGCCGAAGAGACGGCCGCCGAACAGCGCGCCATCGACGAAGCCGATTCCGACGCGCACGAAGGCGAGATCTTTCCGGGTCTGCGCTTTCCGATGCCGAAGTTTCCGCAAGAGGCGATTCTGGCGCTCGATTCGCTCGATCTCAATCTGCCGCCGCGTATGGAGCTGACGCTGAATCCGGGTGGCACCGTCACGTCATCGCACGGCGCGCAGAGTGAACCGCCGCGTGCGGCGAGTCCGATCGAAGCCGCGCCGTATGTGCCGCATCCGATGGCCGATGCGCAGCCGCTGTATCGTCCGGAGGACGAATCGGTGGTGACGCAGATCGAAGCGGAAACGGCCGGTGCCGCGTCGGTGGCCGGACTGGGTGCGATGCAGTTCCCGCCGCTCAGCCTCGACTTCGACATGAATCTACCGAACCAGAGCGCGCCGCTGCCGCCCGCGCAACTCGCGGCGATCGCGCGCAACAAGCTGGAACTGGCGGGCGAATACATCGAACTGGGCGAGCTTCCGGGCGCGCGGACGCTGCTTCAGGAAGTGATGATCGGGTCGAACGATCCGGCCACGTGCCAGAAAGCGGCCACGCTGCTGTCGACGCTCCCCCCACATTCCTGACATGCGCGTTGCACTAGGTATTCAGTACGACGGTTCGGCGTTTTGCGGCTGGCAATCGCAGCCGCACGGCAAGACGGTCCAGGACGCGCTGGAGCGCGCGCTCGCGGAATTCGCGCAGACGCCGCTTCAGACCGTCGTTGCGGGGCGCACGGATACGGGCGTCCACGGTCTCGGGCAGGTGGTCCATTTCGACACAGAGCTAGACCGCGCCGAGTTTTCCTGGGTGCGCGGCACGAACGCGTTTTTGCCTGACACCGTCGCCGTCCAGTGGGCCAAGCCGATGCCCGACGACTTTCACGCGCGCTTCGCCGCCTTCGAGCGCACGTATTACTACGTTCTGTACGTTAATCCGGTGCGTTCACCCATGTTGTCGAAACGCACGGGCTGGGTGCACACGCCGCTCGATGTCGCCGCCATGCGCGAATCGGCGGCCTGTCTGATCGGCGAACACGACTTTTCTTCGTTCCGCGCGGCCGATTGCCAGTCGAAAACGCCCGTCAAGCATCTCTATCGGATCGACGTGCGGGAGCACGACGATTTCGTCCATTTTCGCTTTCGCGCGAACGCGTTCTTGCATCATATGGTGCGCAATCTGATGGGATGCTTCGTCGCGATCGGCCGGGGTCGCCATCCGTCGTCGTGGATGGCCGATGTGCTCGCTGCGTGCGACCGTCGCGCCGCCGCGCCGACCTTCATGCCGGAGGGGCTGTATCTGGCCGAGGTCGGCTATCCTGAGCATTTCGCGGTGCCGCCGCATATCGGAAGCATGCCCTGGAGCGCCATCTGGACCGAAACATCCGAAACACAATGAACGAACAGGAAACTCGTCGCACCAGGATCAAGCTATGCGGCCTCTCGAAAGCCGATGACGTGCAGCACGCCGTCGCGCTCGGCGCGGACGCGATCGGTTTCGTGTTCTATCCGCCGAGTCCGCGCTCGGTGAGCGTGTCGCAGGCGGTCGAACTGGCGTGGCACGTGCCGCCGCTGGTGTCGGCGGTCGGGCTGTTCGTCAATGTGACGCCGGAGTGGATTCGCGAAGTGACGTCGAACGTGCCGCTCACGCTGCTGCAGTTCCACGGCGACGAAACGCCCGAACAATGCGCCGATCTCGCCGCGATTGCGGGTTTGCCCTATTGGCGCGCAGTGCGTGTAGGGGCTGATGCAGCCGCAAGTGATTTGCTAGAATCTTCTCTCAACTATGCGGCCGCAAACGGCATTTTGCTGGGTGCTCTCGTCGAGGGCTTCGGCGGCGATGGAAAGGTATTCGATTGGTCAATTATCCCAACAGATCTCGGGCATCGGGCCGTTTTGAGTGGTGGGTTGAACGCGCAAAACGTCAGTGAAGCCTACGGCGCGTCCGCCCGTACGCGGTCGATGTCTCGAGCGGTATCGAATTGCCGGGCGCCAGGGGCGTGAAGGATCCCACCCGAATGGCGGCGTTCGTGCGCGCAGTGCGCACCGCGGACGCTGAATGAATCTGGTGATGCCCGCACAGGGCATGGCAGACCGAGGAAGTGACGCAATGTGCAATTTACCAGACGAAAGAGGCCATTTCCGCCAATATGGTGGCGTGTTCGTATCTGAAACGCTCATCCACGCGCTCGACGAGCTGCGCGCTGCGTATGACGTCGCCCGTCAAGATCCCGAATTCCAGAAAGAATACGACTACGAGCTGAAGCATTACGTCGGCCGTCCGTCGCCCATTTGCCAGGCGCTGGAGCGAGATGCTCGACGGCGCACAGCTTTACCTGAAGCGCGAAGACCTGAACCACACCGGTGCGCACAAGGTGAACAACGTGATCGGCCAGGCGCTGCTCGCCCGCAAGATGGGCAAGCAGCGCGTGATCGCCGAGACCGGCGCGGGCCAGCACGGCGTGGCGATGGCGACCATCGCGGTACGCTTCGGCATGGAATGTGTGGTCTACATGGGCGCGGAAGACGTGAAGCGGCAGGCGGCGAACGTCTATCGTATGAAACTGCTCGACGCGACTGTCGTGCCGGTGGAATCCGGTTCGAAGACGCTGAAGGACGCGCTCAACGAAGCGATGCGGGACTGGGTGACGAACGTCGAGAACACGTTCTACATCATCGGCACGGTGGCGGGTCCGCATCCGTATCCGATGATGGTGCGCGACTTCCAGCGCATCATTGGCGACGAGTGCAAGGTGCAGATGCCGGAAATGGCCGGCCGTCAGCCGGACGTAGTGATCGCGTGCGTTGGCGGCGGATTGAACGCGATCGGCATCTTTTACCCGTATATCGACGACAAAGACGTGCGTCTCATTGGCGTCGAGGCGGCGGGCGATGGCATCGACACGGGTCGCCACGCGGCGTCGCTGATGGGCGGCAGCCCCGGCGTGCTGCACGGCAACCGCACCTATCTGCTGCAGGGCGCGAACGGGCAGATCATCGAGACGCATTCGGTGTCGGCAGGACTCGACTATCCGGGCGTCGGTCCCGAGCACGCGTGGCTCAAGGACGCGGAACGCGCCGAATACGTCGGCATCACCGATGAAGAAGCGCTCAAGGCGTTCCACGATTGCTGCCGCATCGAGGGCATCATCCCGGCGCTCGAATCGAGCCATGCGCTAGCCTACGGCGCGAAACTCGCGAAAACGCTGCCGCGCGACAAGGTGCTGCTCGTCAATTTGTCGGGAAGAGGCGACAAGGACATGCACACGGTCGCCGGGCGGTCCGGCATTCAGTTCTGAGTACCTAAAAACTAAACGATGCGCACCGTCATCGACGAGCCGTTATCGGTCGGCGCCTTGCAAGGCGCCGATATCGACATTCGCAACCGCGACTTCCTGACCGATGCCGTGAACATTCCCGATGCGTCGATCGATCTGATCGTCGCGGACCCGCCTTACGGGCTGGGCAAAAACTACGGGAACGACTCGGACATGCTGTCCGGCGACGTTTTTCTCGAATGGACGTATCGCTGGCTGAACCTGGCGATTCCGAAGCTCAAGCGAAGCGGCTCGCTGTACATCTTCTGCACCTGGCAATACTCGCCTGAGCTGTTCGTGTTTCTGAAGCGCCGAATAATGATGGTCAACGAGATTGTCTGGGACCGGCGCGTTCCGAGCATGGGCGGGACGACGTGCAAGTTCTCGTCGGTGCACGACAACATCGGTTATTTCGCGGTATCAAAGGACTACTACTTCGATCTCGATCCGGTGCGCATTCCCTATGACGCAGTAACGAAGAAGGCCCGTTCGCGGAAAATTTTCGAAGGCAGCAAGTGGCTGGAGATGGGCTACAACCCGAAGGATGTGTGGTCAGTGTCGCGTTTGCACCGGCAGCACGCCGAGCGCGTGGACCATCCGACGCAGAAGCCGCTGGAGATCGTCGAGCGTATGGTGCTGGCGAGTTGCCCGCCGGGCGGCCGCGTGCTGGATCCGTTCATGGGCAGCGGCACGACGGCCATCGCGTGCGCGCGGCAGGGGCGACAGTTCGTTGGCCACGAGATCAATGCGGAATACTGCCAGATCGCACACGATCGGCTCGCGCAAGCATCCAGCACTGTCGCGTTGCTGCCTATAAAATCCGCGTCGATCGCCGTGGAAGCCGCAGAATAGCGCTTTTTTCATTGCTGATGGCGTCGGATGCGCTTGGTTCGCATTGACGCAAACGAGAAAAATTTCATGTCCCGCATCAAGAACACGTTCGCGGCGCTGGCCGCGCAACGCAAAAAAGGGCTGATCCCGTTCATCACGGCGGGTGACCCGAATTTGGAACAGACCGTCGAATTCATGCATGCGCTGGCCAAGGGCGGCGCCGATGTCATCGAACTCGGCGTGCCGTTTTCCGATCCGATGGCCGACGGCCCCGTCATCCAGCGTTCGTCGGAACGCGCGCTCGCCCGCGGTGTGACGCTCAAACGCGTGCTCGCCGACGTCAGGCGCTTCCGCGAAAACGACGACAGAACGCTCGTCGTGCTGATGGGCTATGCCAATCCGATCGAACGCATGGGCGCCGAGGCCTTGGCGCAGGCTGCGAAGGAAGCGGGTGTCGACGGCGTGCTGGTGGTCGATTACCCGCCCGAGGAAGCCGAAGGTTTCGGGCAGTCGATGCAAGCGGCGGGCATTGGTCCGATCTTTTTGCTCGCGCCCACGTCCACTGACGAGCGCATCGCGGCGGTCGGCAAAATCGCCAGCGGCTACGTCTATTACGTCTCGCTGAAAGGCGTCACCGGCGCGGGAAATCTGGACGTTTCCAGCATCGCGAGTAAAATCCCAGCCATCAAGTCGCACGTGCTGCTGCCAATCAGCGTCGGTTTCGGCACCCGGGATGCGCACACGGCGCGTGCCGTAGCCGATGTGGCGGACGCCGTCGTCATCGGCAGCCGTCTCGTGCAACTGCTGGAAGAAGCGCCGCCGGCGACCGCTGCCGTGACACTCGCGAGCTTCATCGCCGAGATCCGTCAGGTGCTGGACGCCGCAAAGTAAAACTCGTCGCCGTGGCTGCGTCATTATTAAAACAAGAGCGCACCGCGGCAAACCGAACACTGAAGGAATTACGATGAGCTGGCTCGACAAATTGTTGCCGCCCAAGATCAAACAGACCGATCCCAAAAGCCGCAAGGGCATCCCCGAGGGGCTGTGGGTGAAGTGTCCGTCGTGCGAGGCCGTGCTCTATCGCAACGACGTCGAGGCGAATCTGCATGTTTGCCCGAAGTGCAGCCATCACATGCGCATCGGCGCGCGCGAGCGGCTCGATCATCTGCTCGATCCGGAAGGCCGCTATGAAATCGGCCAGGAAGTGGTGCCGGTCGACGCGCCCAAGTTCAAGGACAGCCGCAAGTATCCGGATCGCATCAAGGAAGCGATGGACGATACCGGCGAAACCGACGCGATGGTCGTCATGGGCGGCGCGATCCACACGATTCCCTGCGTGGTCGCCTGCTTCGAGTTCTCGTTCATGGGCGGCTCGATGGGTTCGGCGGTCGGCGAGCGCTTCGTGCGCGGCGCGCGCAACGCGCTCGAGCAGAACGTGCCGTTCATCTGCTTTACCGCTTCGGGCGGCGCGCGCATGCAGGAAAGCCTGCTCTCGCTGATGCAGATGGCCAAGACCACCGCGCTCCTGACCAAGCTGTCGGATACCAAACTGCCGTTCATCTCCGTGCTGACCGACCCGACCATGGGCGGCGTGTCCGCGAGCTTCGCGTTTCTGGGCGATGTCGTGATCGCCGAGCCGAAGGCACTGATCGGCTTCGCCGGCCCGCGCGTGATTGAGCAGACCGTGCGCGAGAAGCTACCGGAAGGCTTCCAGCGCGCTGAATTCCTGTTGCAGAAGGGCGCGGTCGACATGATTACCGATCGCCGCAAGATGCGTGAGGAACTCGCCCAACTGATGGCGCTGATGACGCGGCAACCCGCCGACGCCGTCGCCTGACATCCACGAACATAGCGCCGCGCGTGAACCAGCGAGGTTCTGCGCGGTGTTCTGCTTTTTGCGATCTCGAAAATGAACACATTCCCGACACTCGACGCGTGGCTCGCTCATCTGGAAGCGGCGCATCCGGTCGGCATCGACATGGGCCTGACGCGCATCGGCAAAGTGAAGGATGCGCTCGGCTTCAAGTTCGACTGCCCGGTCATCACGGTCGGCGGCACGAACGGCAAAGGCTCGACGTGCGCGATCATCGAATCCATCTTGTTGCGCGCGGGATTTCGCGTCGGCTGCCATACGTCGCCGCATCTGCTGATGTTCAACGAGCGCGCGCGCATCGATGGCGTGGATGCGACCGATGCCGAACTGCTGCCGTATTTCGAAGCCGTCGAAAAGGCGCGCGCGAGCCTGCCGGAATCCGTGTCGCTGACGTACTTCGAATTCACGACGCTGGCGATCCTGCACCTGTTCGCCTCGCGCGGGCTGGACACGGTGATTCTCGAAGTCGGCCTCGGCGGGCGGCTGGACGCGGTGAATATCGTCGATACGGATTGCGCGGTCGTGACGAGCATCGACATCGATCACACGGAATATCTCGGCGACACGCGCGAAAAGATCGGCTTCGAGAAGGCGGGGATTTTCCGGCCGGGCAAGCCGGCGATTTGCGGCGATCCGCAGCCGCCGCAGAGCCTGATCGATCACGCGCTGGCGATCGGCGCGGATCTGTGGCTGGTCGGCCGTGATTTTCATTACGAAGCGCAGCCGGGCAGCGAGCGCCAGCAGTGGAGTTACCATGGACGCGAACAGAAGCGCTCGGCGCTCGCGTATCCGGCGCTGCGCGGGGGGCATCAGCTCATTAACACATCGGCGGGGCTGGCCGCGCTCGAAACGCTGTGCGACCGCCTACCGGTGACGGCGCAGGACATTCGGCTCGGACTGGCCAATGTCGAGCTTCCGGGGCGCTTTCAG
Organism: Caballeronia sp. BR6202001591004; assembly: GCA_029439525.1. Taxonomy (GTDB): domain Bacteria; phylum Pseudomonadota; class Gammaproteobacteria; order Burkholderiales; family Burkholderiaceae; genus Caballeronia. Next base: position 971 of record JAQFVJ010000121.1, on the reverse strand, counting down.
GTCGTGCCGTGCAAGCCGCAAATCATTTTCGATGTTGCGCATAACCCGCATGCTGCCGCCGTGTTGTCGCAAAATTTCGGCAATATGGGCTATTTTCCGTACACTTACGCGGTGTTCGGGGCGATGTGCGACAAGGATATCGAAGCCATCGTGCGACATCTGAAGGGCGAAATCGATCACTGGAATGTGACCGCACTGCCGACGCCGCGCGCTACGTCGGCCGAACGGCTCGAAGCAGCATTGCGCGATGCCGGTGTCAACGACAGCCCCGATAGCAGTGTTGCAATTTTCGAGACTCCCGCCGATGCATTTCGAGATGCGTTAAGCCGGGCGTCTGAAAATGATAGAATTTTGGTTTTCGGCAGTTTCTACACGGTAGCCGGAGTCATGGCTTACCGGCGCTCGCAACAGAACTAACAGCGCTAACAGCGGAACTGACGCATCCATAAGACGGTCAGCCATCGACGTTTCACGCACCAGGCCATACATGGGACTTTTCTCGTTCGGCAAGAAAGACGACTCCGGTCGCGACGCATATTCCGACTCTCCGCGCGGCTCGCGTCAAACCGTCCGCGTCGAACGGCGCACGACGTGCCGCACCGAGCGCAGCGATGCCGATGCGATGATGCTCGACCCCACCTTGCCAGAGAAGCAGCGCGCGCGCCGGCGTTTGGTCGGCGCGATCGCGCTGGTGCTGGCGGCCGTCATCGTCCTGCCGATGGTGCTGGATTCGCGCCCGAAGCCGGTCACCGACGATATTTCTATCGATATTCCGGATATTCCGAACCGGCCCGCGCCGCCCGCGAAGCCATCTCGCGAAGCGACCGATGCCGACACGCAGGCCGGCGTCGCGCATGACGGGCCCGCGGCTTGGGGAAGTGCCGCAGCCGGTGTGACGACGCCGCAGGCTGCTGCATCTAACGCCGCCACAGCCGCACAGGCCAAGCCTGCTTCCGAATCAAAACCCGACA
>JAQFVJ010000120.1 GCA_029439525.1 Caballeronia sp. BR6202001591004 | reverse complement strand
TCGGATTCGCGACGTCCGTCGCCATGCCGAGGAGCCCCGCGACAGACAGCCTTGCCGTCGCGCCATTTTTTGGCAAGCAGCTGGTTCCGGAAATCGATGGCGGCCTGTTCGGGATCGTCGGCTGCAACCGGCTCTGCCGGCTGTGGTTCCCCGACATTCGATTGCTGCTCATAGATGGCGTCGAACAGCTTCACGACATCGCGATACTTGCCTTTGGCTTCGACCACTACCTTATTATCAAGGTGATTCTGGTTATCCAGACCTGTCAGAGCTTCTCTTTAACTCCCTCCCCCGACGCGCCCTTGGCGGCGGCGCATTCGACACCACGCTTGGCGATTGCTGCGCCTCGCTGGTCGGATGCTCCGCCGCCTTTGACTTGTCACCCTTCTGGTCGGCGCCGGTTACATCCACTTCGGCTTCATGATCGGTCAAACCCTCCTGCACGCCGGTTCTCCGCCCCGCCACCCACGATCACGAAGTTACGCTGCGGATTGGCAATCTCCGATACCCTTTGCCGTGACCATCGCCTGCATCATGATTGATGTCCGTCCTTACATAGACTCGCAGGCTCGGGGAATTATTCCGCGAGCCTGCGAGACCGGCAAATTGTCAGAAAGGAAAAGTGCGTCGGGAACCCGATAGACCCGAAGTCGTCAGGGCTTCACGACGTGCCAGACGTCCTTGAAATTATCCCTGTTCATATCGCCGGCCTTGTTGTCCTTCTTGAAGCAATAGACGCGCTTACCGTCGTAGGCCCATTGCTTGCCGCCGCTCGCGTCGACCATCGTCCACTTTCCGCTGGGGGCGTCGGAGGTGCAGGCCATCGCGGCAGGCCAGGCTTCGGCGCAGCCGCCAGTGCACGCGCTCGGCGCGCCGGCCTTGTCCTTGTCGAAAGTGTAGAGCGTCATGCCGTTTTCATCGACGCACATGCCGTTCGAAACCTTCGGCGCAGCGGCGAAAGCCGTGGACACGACGCAGGCAGCAGCGGCAGCGGAGACGGCGATCAGGATCTGCTTCTTCATTTCATCTTTCTTGTTGTCGAAGTATCCGTAAGAACGTTCGGCGGTTCGGCGGCGCTGCGCTATTCTGCGGACGATGAAATAAATCGATGCGGCAGCGCCCTCGCATCCCCAGTCGCCTCATTCTTGCGCCCGTTTCGAGGCAGGCGTCGGAGACGATGCCGGCGAGGCGCAGGCTCGGGCTTACGCTCCTGCTGCCGCCGCGTCGCGCCAGCGCCGCGTGTCGCGCAGCGGCGGCGCGCCGAACAGCCGACTGTATTCGCGGCTGAACTGCGACGCGCTTTCGTAGCCGACGCGATGCGCGGCGGTCGCGGCATCCGCGATATCGAGCAGCATCAGGCGGCGCGCCTCCTGCAGCCGCAGTTGGCTTCTGATACTGCAGCGGACTACTCATCGCCGTCACGGCCTTGAAATGATGATGGAGCGACGACACGCTCATATGCACGTCCCCGTCCCGCGCGATGTCCTCGATCCGCAAAGGCTGATCGAAGTTCTGCCGCAGCAGATGGATCGCCTTCGCGATGCGTCGGTCTGTACGGCGAGCGGCAGATTCTGGTCTTGAATGAGCAAGGTGATTTCATCGACGTCGAGGTCGAGCCGCACGCCGAGATACGGCTCCGACTCGCTCGCCACCGACACCTGTCCGCACACCGGCAGATCCACTGACGACACCAACCAGATAGTGCATCGGGTCGTAGTGATACACCTCGTCGCCGACCATCAGGCGCTTCGAGCCCTGCGCAATCAGCGCGAGCGCGGGCGTGTGGATGCCGTGCTTCGGCCCGCCGGGATTCATGATGCGGTGCAGGAAAAGTCCCGGCACCGGTGTTTCGACGGTGCCTTCGCAGCCCGCGGTGAAACGGTCGAGCAGCGAGACGAGGTCCAGGCGGGCTTGGTCCAAGCGCGACATCGAGCACACCGCCGTGGCGCGCCTCTCTGGGTTGATCGTGCGGGTCTTTCTCAGTCAGGCCGGGAGTGTCGTTTAGCGCCATGATCTCCGGAGAGATTTGGCTGCGGACAGCCATGAGGTTCGCTTGCGAAATACCCTGCGCGGTACGCAGCCCTACTGCACCGGTCGGCGCGACGCTGGAGCGTACGCGCCCTTCCAGCCACTCGGGAGCAACCATGCGCTACAGGAAATTCGGCAATACCGGTCTTTTCGTTTCGGAACTCTGTCTCGGCACGATGACGTTCGGCGGCGGCACGGGCGGCATCTGGGACAACATCGGCAACGTGCAGCAGGCGGAAGCCAACAAACTGATCGGCCGTTCGCTCGATGCCGGGCATCAATTTCATCGATACGGCGAACGTGTATTCGGACGGCGCGTCGGAAATCATCACCGGACAGGCGCTGAAGAACCTGAAAGTGCCACGCGAGAATTTGGTCGTCACGACCAAGATACTCGGCGAAACCAGCACCAAGGGCGCCAATTCGCGCAGTGCGTCGCGCTATCACATCATCGATAGCGTGAAGGCGAGCCTCAAGCGCCTGCAACTCGATCACGTCGATCTCTACCAGATTCACGGCTTCGATCCGGCCCGCCGATCGAGGAAACTCTGCGCGCGCTCGACAATCTGGTGCAGCACGGCCACGTGCGCTATATCGGCGTGTCAAACTGGGCGGCGTGGCAGATCATGAAGGCGCTCGGCATTTCGGAGCGGCTGGGGCTCGCGCGTTTCGAATCGCTGCAGGCGTATTACACGATCGCCCCGATCTGGAGCGCGAAATCCGTGCCCCTTCTGAACAGCGAGAACGTCGGGCTAATGGTGTGGAGTCCACTCGCGGCGGTCTATCGGGCAAATTCACGCGCGAAGGCGGCAAGAAAGAAGGCAGCCGCCGAACCAAGTTCGATTTTCCGCCGGTCAATGTGGATCGCGCGTACGACTGCATCGACGCGATGCGCAAGATGGCCGAAGCCAAAGGGGTGTCGGTCGCACAGATCGCGCTCGCGTGGCTGCTGCATCAGAAAGCGGTGGCGACGGTGATCATCGGCGCCAAGCGTGTCGAGCAGCTCGACGACAACATCGCGGCGACCAAGGTCCGGCTCAACGAGGACGAACTGGCGGCGCTGGATGAAATGAGCCAATTACCGGCGGAATATCCGAGCTGGATGCTGACGCGTCAGGGGGGAATATCGGCGTAATCAGTTGAAGGGGGATTGAACTTCTGATGAGACTTGCCGCGCCCTGCGGGACGGGGCGCCGATCAGGACTTTCCCTAAGTTTCCCGCGAAATCACCCTCAAAACCGCCCTTTATCTTAAAAACCGATACGTCCTATCCTCCCTATCGCGTTGCGACATAAGACCGCGCTGCCGACACTGTACGCACAACATCACCATCGCATCACGGAGAATCATGCGTACTCAAGTCGGCATCGTCGGCGCGGGCCCGGCAGGGCTTCTGCTTTCCCATCTGCTGCATTAGCGCGGCATCGAATCGGTGGTGCTCGAGGCGCGCAGCCAGCACAACATCGAATCGACCATTCGCGCGGGCGTGCTCGAACAGGGCACGATGGACCTGCTCAACCGGTCGGACTCGGCACGCGGATGCAGGCCGAAGGTGCGCTGCATCACGGCTTCGAACTGGCGTTCGAGGGCAAGCGCCGCCGCATCGCGCTGACCGAATTGTGACCGGGCATTCGATCACCGTTTTACGCGCGGCACGAAGTCATTAAGGATCTCGTCGCGGCGCGCCTCGCGGCGAACGGCGATATCAGGTTCAACGTGTCGAACGTATCGCTGCACGACTTTCAGGATGGCAGCGACCCGCAAGCCGCACATCCGCTATCAGTACGAAGGTCGAGACGAAGAACTCGAGTGCGCTTTCATCATCGGATGCGACGGCTCGCAAGGCGTGTCGCGCCAGTCGATTCCCGAAAAGCGGTGCGGCAGGACTATCAGCGCATCTACCCGTTCGGCTGGTTCGGCATTCTGGTCGAAGTGCCGCCCTCCTCCGACGAACTCATCTACGCGCCACGATCGCGGCTTCGCGCTCATCAGCACGTGTTCGCCCGGCGTGCAGCGCATGTACTTCCAGTGCGATCCGAAAGATTCCGTCGATGCCCTGGTCCGACGACCGTATCTGGGCCGAACTCCGCGCGCGTCGATACCGCCGACGGCTGGCAGATTACCGAAGACCGAATCTTTCAGAAGAACATCGTTGGCATGCGCAGCTTCGTGTCCACGCCGATGCAGTCGGGCAAGCTCTTCCTCGCCGGCGACACAGCGCACATCGTGCCGCCGACTGGCGCGAAGGGCCTAAATCTCGTGGTGTCTGACGTGCGCGTGCTCAACGCCCCGCTCGTTGACTTCTACAAGGAAAGGCAACGCCGAAAAACTCGCGCACTACACACCGAGACCACGCTGAAGCTCGTCTAGCGCGCCGAGCACTTCTCGTGGTGGTGACGCGCATGCTGCACAAGCTCGAGGACACTTCGCCGTTCGAGCAGCGCCTGCAGATCGCCGAGCTCGAACACGTCACGACATCGCGCGCTGCGGCCACTGCGCTCGCGGAAAACTACGTGGGCAGCGTCGCGGTTTGATCGTTCATTCAATCTAAAGCCGATGACGCGACGCCCGTGCTCCGGGCGTCGCATGCATCCGACTCAGAGCACGGCGACGACCCGCGCTTCGCCTTCCACCGACGGCACCACCTGCCCGCCGACACGACGGAACGTGATCGTCACGTCCTTGTCGCCCAGACGCAGATCACCGATTTCCAGCCAGTCGATACCTTCGGGCAATTGCGGCCGGTCGACACGAATCTCGTCGTTGATGGCGTCCACGGTCACACCCAGACACGATTCCAGAATCATGAATGGTGCGCCCGCCGCCCATGCCTGCGGCAGACAGGCGACCGGATACGCGATCGGCCGCTCGCCACGCTGACGCGTGAAGCCGCAGAACAGCTCGGGCAGACGCATATCGAAGGTCACGGCCGCTTCGAACAGCGCCTGAAGAAGGCCGACCGCCGCGCTGCGGTCGCCATAGCGCGCGAGACCGCGTGCGCACAGCGCTGTGTCGTGCGGCCACACCGAGCCGTTGTGATACGACATCGGATTGAAGCGCGGCTGCCCCGCCGCGAGCGTGCGCACGCCCCAGCCAGTGTGGAACAACGCCGATTCGAGTTGCCGCGCCACGGCTTCGCCGCGCTTGCGCTCGACCAGATCGAAGGCGAGCAGATGCCCCACATTCGACGACAGCACGCGACAGAGTTCGCCCTTGCCGTCGAGCGCGATGCCGTAGAACTCTGCTTCTGGGATCCAGTAAAGCGCTTCGACCTTATCACGAATATGCCGCGCGCGCCGCTCGTACTCGTCGGCGCGTTGAGTCTCTCCGCGTTGATGCGCCAAGCGTGCCATCGTAGCGAATGCCGTTGATGCGTAGGCCTGCACCTCGACCAGCGCGATCGGTCCGATCGGGAAACTGCCGTCCGCATGAAACACCGAGTCGTGACTGTCCTTCCAGCCTTGATTCGCCAGCCCATGCTCAGTCGCGCGCTGATAGTCGAGCAGGCTGTTCGGGTTATTGTCGCAATGACGCGCGACCCAATCCGCCGCGAGTTGCAACGCCGGCCAGATTTCGTCGATCAATGCAGTGTCGCCGGTTCGCTCCGCGTAAGCACCCGCCAGCGCGATGAACAGCGGCGTGCTGTCGACGCCGCCGTAATACAGCGCGAACGGCACTTCGCCGGTCGCCGCCATTTCGCTCTTGCGCGTCTCATGCATGATCTTGCCGATCTCGGCATCGCGGAACGCCGAGTCCTCGCGCGCCTGATGCGCGGCGAGAAAACGCAGCACGCCGCGCGCGAGCGTCGGCTGGAGCCACAGCATCTGCAGCGACGTGATGATCGCATCGCGCCCAAACGCCGTCGAAAACCACGGAATGCCGGCATAGGGATACGGGCCGGTGTCGAGATCGGTGGTCAACAACCCTAGATCAGCGAACGAACGATCGATCCACTCGCTGAAAAGCGGATTGCTGGAGCGCACGCGGGCGCTCGCGCGACGGCGGTCGCGCATGCGGCGGTGTGCATCGACGAGCGCTTCGCGGATCGCGGGCCGGCCCGTTTCCGGTGCGCATTCCGTGGCTTCTGCGGCGTTGCGCTTGCTTTCCTCGCTCGCGTAGCTCAGCGCATTCGTGACGGCTGTCACCGACAGATAAACGGAAATTGCCGTTTCGGACTGGATATGCAGCGCGTAGTCCGCACGGCCCAGTGAGAGCACGTCCGGCGCGGGCGTGAACTGGATGCGCGCAATGCGCTCCACTTCGTCGAGACCGACATAGCACAGCACGACCTCGCCGTTTTCGACGACGGGCGGTCGCAGGGTGCCGCGCTTGCCGCGCTTGGCGCCGCGCACCTCGAACATGTCGAGAAAGTCGGCCTTGAAAGAAATCGACAATGGCACGGTCGTTGGTTCGGTGCCGTAGTTCGTCAGCACGATGCTCTCATGCAGAACATGCCCGGACAGTACGCGTTTTCGCTCGACGTGGATCACACCCTCGGGCGTGCGCGCCCCGCCGATGGGCGGCAGCGGCTTGTTGGTCATGTGCGCGGTAAATACGGCGTTGTCGCTCGACACGCTGCCAGAAAGCAGCGATGGCGCGCGTCCGCCAAAGGTCAGGGTGAGTTCCGACAGCACGCGCGTGTCGTTGACGAACAGGCCGTCGTCGCCACCGTGCATGTCGCCGTTCGCGTCGTAGACGGCAAAGGTATTGCCCGATTTCAGGACGAACTGCCGTTGACTCGGCAGGCCCGCGAGCTCGGTGGGGATGAACGGCTCGTCCGCGGCGCCCCCGGCCCGCAGTTGCTGGTGCAACTGTGGTTGTTGCTCCTGGCCCTGCGTCTGTTCCTTTGTATCCATTGCACCTTCCTGAAAGTAACGTGAAAGGACGTCCGTTATCGCGCTGCGTCCCGCCTGGCCATCGTCAAATCCCTCGGCCGGGTGTGGCTTTCATTAAGCAAGCGAGGCGCTTACCGGGCTATCATCGACCGCTTTTTTTTCGACTCGATCACGCCCGACCGGTTCTGCCTGCGCATGCATATCGACTTACTTTATTCAGTCTCCGGTCTCGCGGTTGGCTTCCTCGTCGGCCTGACAGGCGTGGGCGGCAGCTCACTGATGACGCCGCTGCTCGTGCTGCTGTTCGGCATCCATCCGGCGACGGTCGACCTGCTCTACGCCGCCGCTACCAAGACCGCCAGCACGCTCGTGCACGGCCTGAAGGGCTCGGTCGATTGGCGCATCATTGGCCGGCTCGCTGCGGGCAGCGTGCCGGCTGCTGCCATTACGATCTACCTTCTGCATGAGCATGGCATTGCCTCGCCTCAGACCGCGCACCTGATCCAGTCGATCCTCGGCACGGCGCTCCTCATTACTGCCGTGTCGCTGGTTTTCCGGCCCCAACTGACGCGCCTCGCCTACGAGAAGGGCCGTGAGCGCCCGGAGCGGCCGGCACGCACCGCATTCTGGACCGTTTTCACGGGCACCGTGCTGGGCGTGCTCGTGTCGATCACTTCAGTGGACGCGGGTGCGATCGGCGTGACGGTGCTGCTATTGCTGTACCCGCGTCTCGCAACGGTGCGCATCGTCGGCTCCGACGTGGCGCACGCCGAGCTGCTGATATGCCTTTCCATGTCAATTGCTATATCGCGTCTTTGACTCTTCCGATAGTCAAGGAAATTTCCTGAGGGTGGCGTAGCAG
>JAQFVJ010000119.1 GCA_029439525.1 Caballeronia sp. BR6202001591004 | reverse complement strand
CGCTTCGAACGGCTCGCCTTCATCCACGTGGCCTTCATGAAAATCGCTTGCTGCATCATATGCTGGTGACAATTGCGAACGTCATTTCGTTAACGACCCTTACAAACATGGCGACCTGCGTCGCGCATTGATCGATGCGGGCGTGGAACTGGCGCGCGACGGCGGCCCCGATGCGGTCGTTTTGCGCGAAGCAACGCGGTGCGGGCGTGGTGCCGAATGCCGCGTATCGCCATTTCGAAAGCCGCGACGAATTGCTGTCGGCGGTGCGCTCGATGGCATTGTCATCGGTTGCGCAGGCCATGGAAATCGAGCTTGCGGCGTTGCCGAGAAAGCGTCGTCGCGCGGACGCGGCACGCGCGGGATTGTGCGCCATCGGCACGGGTTATCTGCGCTTTGCTCAGACGGAAACAGGCCTGTTTCGCACGGCGTTCGCCGCGCCGCCGGCCGAATGGTTCGAACACGAATACGCGTATAGCAAGGGTCCGGGCGGGCTCGATCCATTCGAGTTGCTGAGCCGTGCGCTGGATGAGATCAGGCGTGCTCGATGCCGAACGCCGTCCCGATGCGGAATAGCGCGGTGCACGGCTTCGCGCTGTTGCTGATCGAGGGCCCGTTGCAGGCGATGAACCTCGCGCGAATCGAACCGCTTGCGCAACGCCTGCTCGACATGGTCGAGCAGGGCCTATAGCTTATTTCTTCACTGTCTGCGCAATGGGTTCGACGATGCTGATCAACAGCAGCAGGCACAGCAACGACGTGCCGAGCATATAGACGAACACGCTGGTCCAGCTATAGCTGTCGAGCAGAAAGCCCACCGCGAGCGGCGCGCACGCGCCACCCATCTGCCCGACCGAATTCACGATACTGAATGCCGTCGGATACGTGGCTTTCGTGGCGAGGCCCATCGGGTAAGCGGAATAACCCGCCAAGCCGATGTCAAGCATCAACCCGGTCATGATGAGCGCCGCACCGAGATAGAGCACGCTGTTGGGCGCATCGATCAGCGCGATCATCATGATCATGGTGCCGAGCGCGCCGAGCATCATCATCGGCTTGCGACGGCCACCGAGGAAGCGATCCGAGATCCAGCCACCGAGCATGTTGCCCGTCACCGCGCCGATGAATGGCGCTGACGCGAGAAAGCCCATCTTCACCGAAGCGAAGCCCTTCACCGTGACGAGATACGTGGGAATCCACGAGATGAAGATGTTGCTGATGCCGATCATGCAGCCGTAGCCAAGCGCCACGCCGAAGATATTCCACGAACGGAACACGTGTCCCACTGCCGCCAGTTCCGGCACCTTCTTCGTGCGGTTGATGGTGTCGAGCCAGGGCATCGGCTCCAGTTGAGCGCGGCGCGCCTTGGGCCGGCCGCTATCGTTCGATTCGTCGAGAATATAGCGCTGTTCGGCGGGCGAGCAGAAGCGGTTCTCACTGGGCGAATTGGTGACGAGGAACATCCACGCGATCGCGAACAGAATGCCGGGCACGGCGAACACATAGAAGATTTCGCGCCATCCCCACAACTGGATCACGATGATGCACACCGACGGCACGATCAACGGCCCGAGCTTCGATGCCGCAATCCACAAGCCCGTCTCCGATTCTTTAAAGCGTTCGCGCCTGGACGAAGCGATCGGCGCGCGGACCAAGGCAATAAACCGGGAAAATGAGGCACTACGGGGCGCATGTTCACGCTGTCGTCTCCGAATTCATTGTCCGAGGCTCTTCTATTCTTCTATGAGTGTCCTTCTCTAGCGTGAATTGTCGCGGCCCATCACGATAGCGTCCAATTTTTTACTGCTATTACGTGATTTCCGGATTGAATCGATTATTTCGAATCGACTGTTTTGAATCGATGCGCGACGATTCGTGTATCAGTTGTTGATATCGATTCGGGATTGGACGCTCGCGGTGAAAGCCGCCATCATCCGTCGTCATCGCGCGGCCTTCCGGTGACGGCGACATTCGGCGCATTGACGGAAGATGTCGCCGATCTCGCCATCGGCCTAATTCTCACCTGCTGCACGAGATTTACCCTGGCAACGACTTCGTTAAGACGGGCAAGTGGGTGACCAATCCGAGCCCGAGCGCGATTCCGCTGTCGCGCCGTTTCAATGGCAAGCGCGTGGGGATCGTCGGCATAGGCAAGGTGGGACGGGCGATTGCGCAGTGCGCGGCAAGCTCGTCGTGGAAAGCGATCTGGTCGAAGCGCTGTAACGCGGCACGATCGCGGGCGCGGGTCTCGATGTGTTCGTCGATGAACCCAACGTGCCGGAAGCGCTGTTCGGCATGAACAACGTCGTGGTGCAGGCGTACCGCGCGAGCGCGACGGTGGAATCGCGCACGGCGATGGGCGAAATGGTTCTGGCGTCGCTCGAAAAAGGCCTCGCGGGAGAACGTCCGGAAGGCAGCCTCACGACCTGAGCACGGAACACGAAACCACGCAAAAACACTCGTCCGCGTCGAGCATATAATTATCGGCTATCCCGCCCACGTCGATTACGAATACTCGATCTGGGACAAGTGCGTTGCTTCGTCGCCGCCGCGACTGAACTGAATTTCCGGTGCGCGGCTGCGTTGCTAAACATGACGCAGCCGCCGCTCAGCCGGCAGATTCATCTGCTCGAAGAGAACCTCGGCGTGAAGCTGTTGGAACGCGTCGGCCGCACGGTCAAGCTCACGACCGAAGAAGGGCGCGTGTTTCTCGCGGATGCCTCGCGTCTGCTCAATCTCGCCGAACAGGCCGAAAGCACCATGCGCCGTGCGAACAAGGGCAAGACGGGCCGCATGCGCTTGGGGTTCACGGGCGCGGCGGATTACGAGCTGATTCCCGAATTACTGATGGCCGCGAAGCACGCGTTGCCGGATATCGACGTGGTATTCCTCGAACGCGTCTCCGTCGCGCAGATCAAGGCCTTTGCTGCGAATGCGATCGATCTCGGCTTTCTCAGGCCGTTGCCTTCGCGTCAGCAATTCGAATTTCTGCTCGTCGATAAGGAGCTGCTGATCGTCGCGCTTCCGGCAGGTCATGAACTATGCGTGCACGAGAAGATCGAACTCGCACAACTGAACGATCAACCCTTCATCATGCATTCGCCCACACACGGGAAGTATTTCTACGAGTGCATCATGGGCATGTTCACGACGGCAGAAGTGTTGCCGCATTTCACGCAATACATCGACCAAACGCCGACGATTCTGTCGTTTGTGCGTGCAGGACTCGGCGTGAGCATTCTGCCGTTTTCGTCGCAGCGTTTTCATTAAGACAACGTGGAATTCAGACTCATCGAAGGCAATACCGTGCAGGCAGAAATGCGCATGCCTGGCGCACGGATCAGGACAACCCCGCCGTCACGTCCTTCACAGGATCTGGCGGCGGAGCATTTCGCGCGCAAGACGCAGACGGCTACATGAGATGAAGCGCGCGCCGTCGAATCGATGGCGCGTTTCGCCTTGCCCACGATCTCGTCGATTTCCGCATGCGTGACGACGAGCGGCGGCGACAGCAGCATGCGGTCGCCGCTCGCGCGCATGACGAGGCCATCGTTGAAGCAGAAGTCGCGGCATAGCGTGCCGACTTCATCCCCATTGGCAAAGCGTTCGCGCGGCGCACGGGCGAGCTGAACGCCCGCGACGAGTCCGACGCCTGCAACCTCTCAACCTCTCCGACGATCGGATGATCGCCCAATGCCTCACGCAAAAGGGCCTGAAAATGCGGCCCCGAACCGTGTTTCACGCGTTCGACGATGCCTTCATCGCGTAGCATTTTCAGATTCTCGACCGCGACCGCAGCCGCGACCGGATGCCCCGAATACGTGAAGCCGTGATTGAACTCGCCGCCCGCGACGATCGCATCGGCGATGCGTTCCGACAACGCTACCGCGCCCATCGGCATATAGCCACTGGTGAGGCCCTTGGCCATCATCATGATGTCTGGTTCGAAGCCGAAGTGCCGATGCGCGAACCATTCGCCCGTGCGCCCGAATCTGCCGATGACTTCATCCGCGATCAGCAACACGTCGTACTTGCGGCAGATGCTCCAGCCAGTAAGTCGCGGGCGGAAAGATCACGCCACCCGCGCCCTGAAACGGCTCGCCGATGAACGCCGCGACATGGTCAGCGCCGAGTTCGAGAATCTTCGCTTCGAGCTGACGCGCGCGTTCGATGCCGAACGCATCCGCGCTCATCGAGCCGCCTTCGCCGAACCAGTACGGCTGATCGATATGCGCGATGTGCTCGACCTTCGACGGCATCTGCTCATGCATGTAGCCCATCCCGACGAGCGTCGCGCCGGCGATCGTGGAACCGTGGTAAGCGTTCTTTCGCGCGATCACATAGCGTTTCTGCGGCTTGCTTTGCACGGCCCAATAGCGATGCACCACGCGGCCGCGCCGTATCGTTCGCCTCGGAACCGCTGTTGCAATAAAGAGAGAAAAAGCGCTTGAACGAGGATAGCTCGGCAAGCAACGCCGACAACTCGATCACCGGAGGATGCGTCGTCTTGAAGAACGTGTTGTAATACGGGCAGTTCTCGCAACTGCTCATATGCGGTATCGGCGAGTTCGTGGCGTCCGTAGCCTAAGTTCACACACCACAGCCCCACCATGCCGTCGATAATGCGCGAGCCTTCCGAATCCCATAGATATACGCCGTCGGCCTTCAGATCACGCGGCTGCCCGCGCGATTGAGCGCGTCCATGTTCGAGAACGGATGAATGTGATGCGCGGCATCGAGCGCGCGATAGTGGCTCGTCGAATCGAATCGGTCGTTCATGTCGTCGTCTCCGATGTTCAAACATGCAAGAGCAAATGCTTGCGTTCCCACGAACTGATGACGCGGAAAAACGCTTCGTATTCGGTTTCCTTCAGCGCGAGATAGGCGCGCACGAACTTCTCGCCGAACATTTCCGCGAGTGGTTCGCATGCACCCATCAGCGTGAGACCTTCGTCGAGATTGCGCGGCAACTGGAACGACAAGCGATAGCCGTCGCTCGCGAGCGGGGGCTGGCTTCGAGATGCTGCGTCATGCCGAGGTAGCCCGCGGCAAGTGTCGCGGCAATCGCGAGATACGGATTGCAGTCCACGCCCGGTATGCGATTCTCGATGCGCCGCGCGGCCGGCGACGAATACGGCACGCGAAAGCCGACCGTGCGGTTGTCGTAGCCCCATGATTGCAGGTTGATCGGCGCGGCCATGAAGCGCGGCCTGCGATCCAAATTGATATACGGCGCGAAGATCGGCATCAGCGCGGGCGTGTATTTTTGCAAGCCTGCAATATAGCTGTAAAACAGGCCCGTCGGCTCGCCTTTGCGATTGCTGAAGAGATTGCGCCCGCTTTCTTTATCGATGACGCTCTGATGAATGTGCATCGCCGAGCCGAGCTCGTTTTCCATCGGCTTGGCCATGAAGGTCGCGTACATCTTGTGCCGCAGCGCGGCCTCGCGCACCGTGCGCTTGAAGAGAAACACGCGGTCCGCGAGATTGAGCGCATCGCCGTGCAGGAAGTTGATTTCCATCTGCGCCGCGCCGACTTCGTGAATCAGCGTATCGACTTCCAGCTCCTGCATCTCGCAGTATTCGTAGATGTCCTCGAATAGCGGATCGAACTCGTTCACCGCGTCGATCGAATACGCCTGACGTCCCGTTTCCGCGCGTCCGGTGCGGCCGATCGGCGGCTGCAAGGGCAGATCGGGATCGCGGTTCACATCGACGAGAAAGAATTCGAGTTTGGGTGCGACCACGGGACGCCAGCCTCGTTCGGCGTATTTGCGCAGCACTTCGCGCAAGACACATCGCGGCGAAATGGCAACGGGCGTGCCGTCGAAATTCACGCAATCGTGGATGACCTGCGCGGTCGGGTCCACGGCCTACGGAATCAGGCGGATCGTTGCGGGATCGGGTACGCACATCATGTCGGGATCGGTGACGCCACTGAAGGTGCCGTCGTCGGGACAATCGCCCGTGACGGTCTGCATCATCACGGCCTGCGGTAGGCGCATCGATTCGCCCGATTCGAACTTGCTGCGCGGAATGATCTTGCCGCGTGCCGTGCCCGCCATGTCGGGAATGATCGCTTCGATCTCGGTGATGCGATGTTTTCTCAGGAATTCGTCGATGCGTTCCATTGCTGTTCTTTCGAACGTGCGCACGCGTTCACGGCCCGCGCGTTGCGACGCACCGGCGCATCGATTGGAGACGAGCGGGTTCACGCGCGCTCAGGCACGCCAGCAGACGGCTCGCTATAGTCAGAAAGAGGAAAAGAAAGAAGAGGCGCTACGGCAGCAGCGATGCCGCGCCGACGCAATGGACGGCGATGAATGCGCGAGCGGAGATGGCGTTATAACGCCGCACGCAGCGGCGCGAAAGGACAGTGGCGATCGATGTTATCAACAGTGAACGGCGATCAAGGACGAACTGGCCACAGCGACTGACCAGAGGGCTCCGGACTTTCACGATTGCACTCGTTTGGCGAGGTTGATGACGTGAATCACGTGGAACGACAGCGGACAATTGATGAAAGACAGCAGTTTCCCATCGATCAGCATATACGAGCCATAAATGCCGTCAAGACGTGTTTACCGGCGCGCCAATTTTGTCGTGAAAGAAGCGGCGCGCTTATCGCCCATAATGTCGGCTCGATCGTTTCATGCCTCCCCTGCTCTCCAATCTTCTCATCCAACTCGTCAACGGTCTCGCCGATGCGTGCGCGCTGTTTCTTGTCGCGTCGGGGCTGTCGCTCATCTTCGGCGTCACGCGTATCATCAACTTCGCGCACGGCTCGCTGTACATGCTCGGCGTATATGTCGCGTATACGCTGACGAGCCGATTCGGCGCGAGCGTGGCGGGGTTCTGAATATCGGTGATGGCAGCGGCGTTCGTGATCGGCGCGCTCGGTGCGCTGATCGAAGTGAGTGTGCGCGCATGCTGTTCGCGCCACTCGGACTCGCGATGCGCGCAGGCCGCGATTCACCGTTGCGCGTGGAAGCAATCGATATAGGCGTGGCGCGTGTGCAATGGGTCGCGTTCGTTGCGGCGTCGCTCGTGTGCGGCCTCGCCGGTTCGCTCAACGCATTCTCGAAAGGCACGATTTCGTCGGACGCATCAGCGTGTCGCGTTCGATCGATGGCCTCGTGATGGTGCTGCTCGGCGGCATTCAGACGCTCGTCGGTCCAATCGTCGGCGCGAGTGTCTTTACGTGGCTCGAAGACACCGTCGCGCGACAGACGGACTACTGGCAGGCGCTGCTTGGCGCCGACGATTCTGCTGCTGCTCGTGATGGCGTTTCCGCAAGGCATCACCGGGTTCGTGCGCGCCCGATTCACGGAGGCCGAATGAGCCTGTTGCGCATCGAACAGCTCACCAAGGCCTTCGACGGCGTAAAAGTGGTGGACGGTGTGTCCTTCGCACTCGACGCGGGTCAACTGCTGGCGCTGATCGGACCGAACGGCGCAGGCAAGTCGACATGCTTCAACACGATCAACGGACAGCTCGCGGCGACCTTCAATTCGATGACCGTGCTCGAAAACGTGCAGATGGCGTTGTTGTCGCGCGAGCGTCGTATGTTCGACTTCTTCGGACGCGTCGCGTCATGGCGCGAGGATGAAGCGATGGCCTTGCTCGATCTCGTCGGCATGGCGGCGCATGCCGACGCAGTTGCGCGGTGCTCGCATATGGCGACGTCAAACGCGTCGAACTGGCGATTGCGCTGGCCAACGATCCGAAGCTGCTGCTGATGGACGAACCGACCGCCGACATGGCGCCAGAAGAACGCAACGAATTGATGGCGCTCAACCGCGCGGCTCCCGAAGAAACGCAACATCGGCGTGCTGTTCACCGAGCACAGCATGGACGTGGTGTTCGAATACGCGGACCGGCTCCATCGTGCTGGCGCGCGGACGTCTGATCGCGCAAGGCAACGCGGACGAGATTCGCAACGACGCGCGAGTGCGTGAGGTCTATCTCGGCACGGGCGCATCGTTCACGTCGCGCGCCATGTCGAACGAAGGAGGCGCAGCGTGACGACGCCCCTTCTGCAAGTGGACAAGCTGAACGCGTACCGTACTATGGCCGTGCGCATCCTTTTCGATGTGAGTTTCGAGGTGGGACGCGGCGAAGTCGTCGCGCTGATGGGTCGCAATGGCTCGGGCAAGTCCACGACGATAAAAGCCGTGGTGAACATGCTCGTGCATAAATCGGGCGAGATACCCTTCATGGGCGAGGACATTCGGCGCATGGCTGACGCATCGCATCGAGCGCGCGGGGCTGGGTTATGTGCCGGAAGATCGTCGCGTCTTCGGCGATCTCACGGTGATGGAAAATCTCGATACGGGTCGCCAGCCGCCGCGCGACGATGCCCCCGTGTGGACGCCCGAGAAGCTCTTCCGCGTATTCCCGAAGCTCGGCGAGATGCGCGAACGCCGCGCGAGCCGCATGAGCGGCGGCGAGCAGGGTATCACGCACACTGGATGGACAATCCGCGCGTCGTGCTGCTGGACGAGCCGTCGGAAGGTGTCGCGCCGGTGATCGTCGAGCAGATGGCCGATATGGATTTTCGAACTAAAGCGCGCGGGCATCGCGATCCTACTGTCGGGGCAGAACCTGCATTTCGCCGAGCTGGTGAGCGACCGCGTCTAGGTGCTGGAAAAGGGACAAGTACGTCACGCAGGCAGCATGCGCGATTTCGTGCGCGACGATGCCGCGCGGCGTGAATATCTCGGCGTATGAATGATAACGAACAAGGAGCTTGAGTTATGACCCATCGTGCAGGCCCGCTGCTTCGCTTGACTTTCACGGCCATCGCGGCGAACGTGGCAATCGCGGCTTCTGCCGCGCATGCCGATACCATCAAGATCGGCTAGATCATAAGGTGGTGCCCGCGTTCCTCATGCCGTATCGCAACGGCTGGAATCTCGCGCTGGATCAGATCAACGCGGCGTGCGGCGTCAACGGCAACAAGCTCGAAGTCGTTTCGCGCGATGACAAGGGCAATCCCGGCGACACGGTGCGCGTCGCGCAGGAACTCGTCACGCGCGAACAGGTAAAGCTGCTGTTCGGCGGCTATCTGTCGAACACGGGTCTCGTGTTCACGGACTATGCGAAGCAGCGTCGCATCTTCTATCTCGCGGCCGAGCCGCTGACGGACAAGATCGTCTGGCAGGACGGCAACAAGTACACGTATCGTCTGCGGCCTTCCACGTACATGCAGGTCGACATGCTCGTGCCGGAAGCCGCGAAACTGCACAAGAAGCGCTGGGCGCTCGTCTATCCAAATTACGAGTATGGGCAATCGGCGGTGGCCACGTTCAAGCGCTGAAGAACGCGCAGCCCGATGTCGAGTTCGTCGCGGAGCAGACCACGCCGCTCAACAACATCGACGCGGGCACCGTCACGCAGGCGCTCGCGGATGCAAAGCCCGACGCCATCTTCAACGTGTTGTTCAGCGCGGACCTCGGCAAGTTCGTGCGCGAAGGCAATACGCGCGGATTGTTCAAGGATCGCACGGTCGTGTCGCTGTTGACGGGCGAGCCGGATTATTTCGATCCTTTAGAGTCTTTAACAAAATGACGTTCGCAATTGTCGCCAGCATATGATGCAGCAAGCGATTTTTATGAAGGCCACGTGGATGAAGGCGAGCCGTTCGAAGCGGATGC
>JAQFVJ010000118.1 GCA_029439525.1 Caballeronia sp. BR6202001591004 | reverse complement strand
CGAGCGCATCGCGCGCGACACGGATCGCGACAACTTCATGTCGGCCGACGATGCGCAGGCTTACGGCCTCGTCGACCAGGTGTTGCACAGGCGTCCCTGAGCATTGCAAAGGGCACAAACGCTCTTCTGGCGGGCCTCGCGGCCGTGAATCTGCGTGGCCTGATCGAAGGGCGTATCATGTAGTAAGAGTGTCCGGAGGCTTACACTTTTATGGCGGACAAAAAAGGTTCCTCCAGTAGCGAGAAGCTGCTGTATTGCTCATTTTGCGGAAAGAGCCAGCATGAGGTGAAGAAGCTCATCGCTGGGCCGTCGGTGTTAATCTGCGATGAATGTATCGACCTGTGCAACGAAATCATTCGTGACGAAGCGGCCGGCGGGGGGGAAGAAGCCGGGCTGACCAAGTCCGACCTGCCGAGCCCGCAGGAAATCAGCGACATCTTCAATCAGTACGTGATCGGCCAGGAACGCGCGAAGAAAATTCTCGCGGTGGCCGTTTATAACCATTACAAGCGGCTCAAGCACCTCGACAAGAAGGACGATATTGAGCTGTCGAAGAGCAACATTCTCCTGATCGGGCCGACCGGTTCGGGTAAGACGTTGCTCGCGCAGACGCTCGCGCGTATGCTGAACGTGCCGTTCGTGATCGCGGACGCGACGACGCTGACCGAAGCCGGTTACGTCGGCGAGGACGTCGAGAACATCATTCAGAAGCTGCTGCAGAATTGCAACTACGAAGTCGACAAGGCGCAGCGCGGCATCGTCTACATCGACGAAATCGACAAGATCAGCCGCAAGTCGGACAACCCGTCCATCACGCGCGACGTGTCGGGCGAGGGCGTGCAGCAGGCGCTGCTCAAGCTGATCGAGGGCACGATGGCGGCGGTGCCACCGCAAGGCGGACGCAAGCACCCGAATCAAGATTTCATCCAAGTCGACACAACCAACATCCTGTTCATCTGCGGTGGCGCGTTCGACGGGCTGGAAAAAGTCATTACCGATCGTACGGAAAAGACCGGTATTGGTTTCGGTGCCAGTGTAAAAAGCAAGCAAGATCGCGACGCGGGCGAAGTGCTGCGCGAAGTCGAGCCGGCAGATCTGATCAAGTTCGGTCTCATCCCTGAACTGATCGGCCGTTTGCCGGTGGTCGCGACGCTCGGCAAGCTGGACGAGGCCGCGCTCGTGAAGATCCTGATCGAACCGAAGAACGCGCTGGTGAAGCAGTATCACAAGCTGTTCGCGATGGAACGCGTGGAACTGGAGATTCGTCCGGCCGCGCTGCAGGCTGTCGCGCAGAAGGCCATTCGCCGCAAGACGGGCGCGCGCGGTCTGCGCTCGATCCTGGAGCAGGCCTTGCTGGATGTGATGTACGAACTGCCGACCATGAAAGGCGTCTCGAAGGTGATCGTCGACGACAACACCATCGACGGCGACGGCAATCCTTTGCTCATCTATGAAGATGCGCCGAAGGTAGCAGGTTCCAACTGAAGCAGGCTGTGTCTCGGCGAAAGGCCGTTCATGGCGACGTGAACGGCCTTTGTTTATTTTTTCGGTTTATCTTGTGGACGTGACTGACGCGAAATTGAACTAACGACTTTTCCCTTCCGATAAAGGCTTGCAATAGCTCATAACGGCCTTACTTACAAATGAACCGATTCCATTACTGGGGAAATGAAAAATGTCAGGAACTCAACTCCTGCCGCAGGAACGCATTACGCTGCCGCTGCTTCCGCTGCGCGACGTAGTTGTTTTCCCGCATATGGTGATTCCGCTCTTCGTCGGGCGGCCCAAGTCAATCAAGGCCCTGGAAGCCGCGATGGAAGGCGGCAAACACATCATGCTCGTGGCCCAGAAAACGGCAGCGAAGGACGAGCCGACCGAAAAGGACATGTACGAAGTGGGATGTGTCGCCAACATCCTGCAAATGCTCAAGCTCCCCGACGGCACGGTGAAAGTGCTCGTCGAAGGTTTGCAGCGTGCCAAGACGCTCTCGATCGAGGAACAAGAGACGATGTTCTCCTGCGACGTGATGCCGCTCAAACCGGGCCACGCCGACAGCGCCGGAACCGAAGCGCTGCTCCGCGCAATCGTCTCGCAGTTCGATCAGTATGTGAAGCTCAACAAGAAGATTCCGCCGGAGATCCTGACGTCGCTGTCGGGCATCGACGAGGCGGGTCGTCTCGCGGATACCATCGCCGCGCATCTGCCGCTCAAGCTCGATCAGAAGCAGCACATCCTCGAGATGTTCCCGGTCGTCGAGCGTCTGGAGCATTTGCTCGCGCAACTCGAAGCCGAAATCGACATTCTTCAGGTCGAGAAGCGCATCCGCGGACGCGTCAAGCGTCAGATGGAGAGGAGCCAGCGTGAGTATTACCTAAACGAACAGGTCAAGGCCATCCAGAAAGAACTGGGCGAAGGCGAAGAGGGCGCGGATCTCGAAGAACTCGAGAAGCGCACCACCGCTGCGCGCATGCCGAAGGAAGCCAAGAAGAAGGCCGACGCGGAGCTCAAGAAGCTCAAGCTGATGTCGCCGATGTCCGCTGAAGCGACGGTCGTGCGCAACTACATCGACACCCTGATCGGCTTGCCGTGGCGCAAGAAGAGCAAGGTGAACAACAATCTCTCGGACGCCGAGCGCGTGCTCGACGAAGACCACTTCGGTCTCGAGAAGGTCAAGGAACGCATTCTCGAATATCTCGCGGTTCAGCAACGCGTCGAGAAGGTGAAAGCGCCGATTCTCTGCCTCGTCGGGCCTCCCGGCGTCGGCAAGACCTCGCTCGGCCAGTCGATCGCGCGCGCGACGAACCGCAAGTTCGTGCGCATGGCGCTCGGTGGCGTGCACGACGAGTCCGAGATTCGCGGTCACCGTCGCACGTACATCGGTTCGATGCCCGGCAAGATTTTGCAAAGCCTGTCGAAAGTCGGCGTGCGCAATCCGCTTTTCCTGCTCGACGAAGTCGACAAGATGGGCATGGATTTCCGCGGCGATCCGGCATCTGCCTTGCTCGAAGTGCTCGATCCGGAACAGAACCAAACGTTCGCGGACCACTACGTCGAAGTGGACTTCGACCTGTCGGACGTGATGTTCGTCGCGACGTCGAACTTGCTGAACATTCCGCTGCCGCTGCTCGACCGGATGGAAGTCATCCGTCTGTCGGGTTACACGGAAGACGAGAAAGTTAGCATCGCGCAGCGTTACCTGTTGCCGAAGCAGAAGCGCAACAATGGCCTGAAGGACGGCGAGATCGAGGTGGCTAAACAGGCTATCCGCGACATCATCCGTTATTACACGCGTGAAGCGGGTGTGCGCTCGCTTGAGCGTGAAATCTCGAAGATCTGCCGCAAGGTCGTCAAGATGCTGCTCTTGAAGAAGGCCGAAGGCGCGGTCAAGGTCGAGGGCGGCAATCTCGATACCTTCCTCGGCGTGCGCAAGTATGACTTCGGCCTGGCCGCGAAGGAAAACCAGATCGGTCAGGTGACAGGTCTGGCGTGGACGGAAGTGGGCGGCGATCTGCTGACGATCGAATCGGCGGTGATGCTCGGCAAGGGCGGCGTGATCCGCACGGGTTTGCTCGGCGACGTGATGAAGGAATCCGTCGAAGCGGCGCGCTCGGTGGTGCGTTCGCGTTCGCGTCGTCTCGGCATTACGGATGAGTCGTTCGAGAAGAAGGACATCCACATCCACGTGCCCGAAGGCGCGACGCCGAAGGACGGTCCGTCCGCCGGTATCGCGATGACCACGGCGCTGGTCTCGGTGCTCACGGGTATTCCGGTTCGTGCCGATGTCGCGATGACGGGTGAAATCACGCTGCGCGGCGAAGTACTGCCGATCGGCGGATTGAAGGAGAAGCTGCTGGCGGCGCATCGCGGCGGCATCAAGCTCGTGCTGATTCCTGAAGAGAACACCAAGGATCTGGCCGACATCCCCGACAACGTGAAGAACGCCATCGAGATCGTGCCGGTTCGCTGGATCGATCGCGTGCTGGAACTAGCGCTCGAACGCACGCCGGAGGCATTACCTGAAGAGGAAGCGAGGGCCGTGCCCGTCGCAGCGGAAGCGAAGAAGGATGCGCCTGCATCAGGCGATGTCGTGAAGCACTGAAACATCGCTGTTGCGCAAGCTGTATTAAAAACCCGCGAGTGATCCTCGCGGGTTTTCTTTCGTACATCGTTCGTACTCGTACTTGTTCGAAGAGCCCGTAAAGGCCCGTCGTATCGGGCGGAACCCTCGTTGACACCTGTGTTTCGGCTACGTTTAATGAGCCCGCATTCCGCGACAAGGAAATGCATCGGACTGCCGCTTGCATTGACGCAGGACAAGATCGACACCATCGTGCCACCAATACAGATTCGGGGAACACAATGAACAAGGCGGAACTGATCGACCATATCGGCACAGCAAGCCGATATCTCCAAGGCTGCGACGCGCGCTGGAAGCCGTGATCGGCGGCGTGCGCGCGACGCGCTCAAGCGTGTCGGCACCGTGACGCTGGTCGGCTTCGGCACGTTTGCCGTGGGCAAGCGCGCGGCACGCACGGGACGCAATCCGCGCACGGGCGCGGCCATCAAGATCAAGGTGTGGCGAAGGTGCCCAAATTTCGCCCTGGCAAAGCGCTGAAGGATGCGCTAAGCAAGTAAACTTGCCAACTTGCTGGACGCGGTATCTTCTGGTATCTTCCATCTGAGCGGATATCGAAACACAGCGGGGCGCTTGCGGAAGAATCGCGAAACGGGTGCTTAGCTCAGTTGGTAGAGCGGCGCCCTTACAAGGCGTAGGTCGGGAGTTCGAGTCTCTCAGCACCCACCAGTTTCCAGTTCACGCAGCGAAAAATTGGAGCGGTAGTTCAGTTGCAGTTGGTTAGAATGCCGGCCTGTCACGCCGGGCAGGGGGGCGGGTTCGAGTCCCGTCCGCTCCGCCAGACACCGAAAAATCCCGCAAGCTTCACGGCTTGCGGGATTTTTCTTTTGGGCTGCGAGGACATCGCAGAATATTCGTTAAGGCTGCTAACGGATCGGCACGGGTTTCCTGTCGAATTGGAAGTTTGATAACCGGTTGATTAAAAAAACACACTATCAGAAAGAAGCAATCATCAGCATTGTCTGCCAATCGCAAAGCGGCAAATCTCGCCCGCTTTCCGCCTTTTCCCCGCCCACTGTTGTAATATTAGATGTTTTATTCTAACCAGGCGGCGTTTCGCATGCTCGATTTCTTCCGCAATCACCAGCGCCTGATGATGGCTTTGCTGATCCTGATCATCGTCCCGGGTCTGGGCATGGTCGGGGTTCAGGGTTTAACTAACTACTTCGACGAGAGCGCCTATGTCGCCAGCGTGAATGGTCACAAGATAACGCGCGCGGAATTCGACAGTGCCTTCAGGCAGCAAGTGGACCGCGCCCGTTCCATGCTCGGCCCGCAGTTCGATCCCAGGATGTTCGATATGCCCGAGACGCGCGCCGTGATGGTCGACAACCTCGTGCAGCAGCGCGCGCTGTCCGACGAGACGCAGCGCCTACATCTCACCGCGTCCGATGACGCCGTGCGCCGCGCGTTGCTGAACGATCCCGTCATCTCGTCGCTGCGCAAGCCGGACGGCAGCATGGACCTCGATCGCTACAAGCAATTGCTCGCCATACAGGGCATGACGCCCGAGCAATACGACGAGCGCATGCGCTATTCGCTGGCGAGCGAGCAGATTCCGAACAGCATCCAGCAGACGGCATTCACGTCGAAGACGCTGGCCACGAACCTGACCGAACTCGCCGAGCAGAAGCGCGCGGTGCAGGGTCTGTCCTTGCGCACGGCGGACTACGCATCGAAGATTCAGCTGACCGACGCGCAGCTGAACGCGTACTACGACCCCCACAAGAAAGAGTTCGCCACGCCCGAGACAGCATCGATCCAGTATCTCGTGCTGTCGCCGCAGACCATCGCCGCATCCTCAAAGCCGAGCGACGACGATCTCAAGAAGTTCTACAATGACAACATCCAGCGCTATCGCACCGAAGGCGAAGTGCGCGCGAGCCACATTATCATCAACGCGCCGAAGGACATGAGCGCGGCCGACAAGGCAAAGGCCAAGCAAAAGGCCGAGCAGATTCTCGCCGATGTGAAGGCGCATCCCGACCAGTTCGCGCAGATCGCGCAGAAGAACTCGGACGATCCGGGTTCGGCGAGCAAGGGCGGCGATCTCGGCTATTTCGCGCGCGGACAGATCGCTGGCGGCAATGCTTTCGACGATGCCGCGTTCAGCCTGAAGAAGGGCGAGGTGAGCAATATCGTCGAGTCGGACTTCGGTTATCACATCATCCAGGCGACCGATGTGAAGCCCGCCGAGACCAAGCCGTTCGATCAGGTGAGGGATCAGGTCGCGAAGGAGTACGCGGCACAGTCCGGCACAAAGGGTTTTGCCGATGACTTGCAGGGTTTCACCGATACCGTCTACGAGAAGTCGAAGTCGTTGCAACCGGCCGCCGACAAGTACAAGCTGACGGTCCAGGCTGCGACCGTCGGACCGCAGCCCGATTCGAAGCTGCCGCAGGACAACCCGCTCAACAACGCGAAGTTCCTCGCGGCGGTGTTTGTGCCAGACTCGGTGAAGGAGCACAATAACACGCAGGCCATCGATGTCGGCAACAACACGCTGATCGCTGCGCGCGTGGTCGATTACAAGCCTGCTACCGTGCCAGCATTCGACGCTGTGAAAGAAGCGGTGCGCACCAAGGTCGTCGCCGAGCAAGCGGCCGCTATGTCAAAGAAGGACGGCGAGGCCAAGCTCGCGGAGTTGCAGAAGTCTAAGTCGACGGATGGCTTCACATCGCCGATCACGGTATCGCGCAACGATGCGCAGGGCTTGCCGCCCACGGCGCTCGGCGCAATCTTCAAAGCCGATGCGGCGAAGCTGCCCGCGTATGTCGGCATCGATCTCGGCGCAGATGGTTATGCGATCTATCGCGTGAATTCGGTCGAGAAAGCAGTGCCGGTCGCGGCGGACCGTCTCACGGGCGCGCCGCAGCAGATTACGCAGGTCTACGCGCAGGCCGACATCGAAGCATATGTGAATTCGCTGAAGGCGCGTTCGAAGGTCAAGCTGAGTTCGTCGGCGTCATCGTCGAGAATCAGTAAAACCACGGGCATTATGTGAAACGGCCCCGCCAACTGAAAAGAAGCGGGCCCTTTTGCTATTAGCCTTCCGTGCTTACAGGCAAGCCTGAATATTGCCGGCCGCCTGGCTGCCGGCCGCGTCCGATGCGCGGCCGGCAGCCGACCCACGAACCCGGACTTTGCACGGCCGGACGGATCACCCCAGCG
>JAQFVJ010000117.1 GCA_029439525.1 Caballeronia sp. BR6202001591004 | reverse complement strand
CGAGCCCCAGCCCACTCGTATCATTCTGCCGACGCCCCGACCAAAGGGGCGCAAAAATCGTCGGCAAGACTTCCGCAGGAATCTCACCCGCATTCTGCACGATGATGCTCACCTCACTCTCACGCCCATCGAGCCGAACCTGAATGGTTGAACCTTCGAGCCCATGCTGCAACGCATTGCCAATCAGATTAGAAAACACTTGCGAAAGCAGATCGCCATCGCCTTGCATGAGCGTGTCCACCCTGATGCAGCACGAAGATGCGTCCCTTCCCAACACGCGCCTCGTATTCGTTGACGATATTCTTCGCCAGCGACAGCAAATCGACCGTACGCGGCTGCAAGGTCACGCGCCCGCCGCGCAATCGCACGAGATTGAGCAGCTGATCGACCATCCGGACCATGCGCATGCCGCTCGACTTGATGCGCGTGCCGATATTCGCCACATTCTCGTCCTGCACGAAGCGCGCAGCGCTCCCCGAACAGCGTGGGCAACGGCTCGGCTGCCCTTGCCGCACATGCATGACGATCATGACAGGCGCAGCGAAATCGCGCGGCAGCCCCGCGGGCAACAATTGCGTCAGCGCTTCCAAGCCACCGGCCGATGCGCCGATCACGACCGCTTTCACTGGCATCGCCGGAGTGCTCATCGCTCACACCTTCTGATAAAGCCGCTCGCGCGAATTGAAATTCGCGAAGCGGTCGGCATACTTCGAAAACCGCAGACTCTCCTTGCTGCCCAGCCCGAGAAAACCGCGCCGCACGAGCGAATCGCTGAAAAGACCCAGTGCGCGATCCTGCAACGCGCGATCGAATAGATCAGCACATTGCGGCACGACACCAGATGCGCCTCGAGAAACACGCTGTCCGTCGTGAGACTGTGATCCGCGAACACCACGCGCAACTTGAGCGTCTGCAAAAACTTCGCCGCGCCGTAAGCCGCGTGATAGTAGTCCGAAAGCGAGCGCCTGCCGCCCGCCGCCAGATAGTTCTGGGAGAAGTTCGGCGAGAAGCCCGCCATGCGCTCCAGCGGATAGATGCCATTTTCCGCCGCGCGCAGCGCTTCGGCGTTGATATCGGTCGCGTAGAACACGGTGCGATCCGCGATCTTCTCCTCCGCGAACAGCACCGCGAGCGACCACAATTCCTCGCCGCTGCTGCATCCCGCGACCCATACCTTGATCGACGGATACGTCTGCAAAATCGGCACAACCTGCTCGCGGATGGCGCGGAAGGGAAGTATTGCGGATCGCGGAACATCTCGCTCACCTGCGCGGTGAGGTACTGAAACAGCCGCGTGAACAGCGTCGGCATGTCGAGATCGTGCACCGCTTGCGCGAGCCTGCGCCGCAGCGAACTCACCGAGTAATGCCGGAAGTCGTGCTGATACTTAAGGTAGATGGCTTCGAGGATTAGCTTCAGTTCGATATCGAACGTCACGTCTTCCTCGTGCCAGTCTTCGTTCGTCATGTTCATCGTTGACGCAGCCACACGCGGCACAGCGAGACGAGCTTGTCCACCTCGATCGGCTTGGAGATGTAATCGTCCGCGCTCGCTTCGAGGCTAGCGATCGCTCTGTATCGCCTTGGCCGTCAGCGCGATGATCGGCAGACGCGCATGCTGCGGCTGCTTGCGGATTTCCGCCATCGCGATGAGGCCGTCTATCTCGGGCATCATGCTGTCCACCAGCACGAGATTGATATCGCTGTGACGTGCGAGCGCTTCGAGCGCCTCGCGTCCGTTGCGCGCGATTTCGAGCATCGCGCCAAGCGGTTCGATCACGCGCGACAACGCGAAGATGTTGCGCACGTCGTCTTCCGCGAGCAGGATCGAATGGCCTTCGAACACATCGTCACGCTGGCGCGCCGCATGCGCTGCTGTTCCGGCGGCAGCGCGCTTTCGACACTGTGCAGGAACAACATGACTTCGTCGAGCAGACGCTCCGGCGACTTCGCGCCCTTGATGATGATCGATTTCGAATAACGGCGCAGGCGCTGCTCTTCTTCCTGCGACAGCATGCGTCCCGTATAGACGATCACCGGCGGCGAGGATAGCCCGTCGCCTGTCGACACGCGTTCCAGCAGTTCATAGCCGGAACCGTCGGGCAGCGCGAGGTCCATCACTACGCAATCGAACACAGCGCGCTGCATTTCCTCGATGGCTTCCGCGATGGTGCCCGCCTCGACGATCGCGACCGTCTCGCTCGCGAGCAGCGCGTGGGTGCTCTGACGTAACACGGGATCGTCTTCCACCACGAGCACGCAGCGCATGCCCTGCGACGAACGCGCTTCGAGCTTGCGGATCGCGACGGCCAGTTCGTCGCGCGCGCTCGGCTTGAGCGTGTAGCCAATCGCGTTGAGATGCAGCGTGACATCGGCGTGATCGGTCGCGAAAACGATATGAATCGGAATATGGCGCGTGAGCGGACCGTGCTTGAGCCACTCGAGCACGGTCAGGCCCGACTGGGCCGGCAGGCCGACATCGAGCAGGATGCCGTGGCTGCATCTCACGCGAGTTCGACGCCCTTCGTCGCGTTGGCTGCGTGCAGGCAGTCGAAATCGAGTTCGTGCGCGAGGTCGTAGAGAATGTACGCGAAATTCAGATCGTCTTCGATGACGAGAATCGCGCGATCCGGACGCTTGCGGTCGCCACGATCGTCGGTGATGGGCCGCACATCGTGGACGGGCGCGGGGATCGCCGGCACGGCGGGCGGCGGCAGCACGGCGGCCGGTTCCAGCTCCTTCTATGGCCGACGGTATCAAGCTTCGCGGTGACGGTGCCTTCGCGCGCGCCGATCGGCAGCGTCACCAAGAAACACACTGCCTCTGCCCGGGTCGCTCGACACGGCGACCGTGCCGCCCAAAAGACGCGAACTCGCGCGAGATCGACAGGCCGAGACCGCTGCGCCGTAATTGCGGCTCGTGGTGCCGTCGGCCCCTGCTGGAACGCCTGAAAGATCATGTCCTGCTTGTCGCGCGCGATGCCGATGCCCGTGTCGCGCACTTCGAAGCGCAGCGCGTCGTCGCCCGCGCGCGTCACCGCGAGGTCACGCTGTCGCGCTCGGCGAATTTGAACGCGTTCGACAGCAGATTGCGCAGAAGCTGCATGAGCCGCTGGCTATCGGTGACGAAATACTGCGGCACGTTCTCGCCGTGCTCGGTGATGAGTTCGCGCCGCTTGCTTTCCGCGACCGGCGCGAAAGTCTGCCTGAGCGTCTGCAACATGGCATCGATGGAGGCGGGCGCGAACTGCACGTCCATCTGCCCCGCTTCGACCTTCGACAGATCCAGAATGTCGTTGATGAGCGAAAGCAGATCGCTGTTCGACGAATGAATCGTCGTCGCGTAACGCACTTGTTCTTCGGACAGATTGCCCGGCTTGTTGTCCTGCAAGAGCTTCGCGAGGATCAGCGAGCTATTGAGCGGCGTGCGCAATTCATGCGACATGTTGGCGAGGAATTCCGACTTGTACTGGCTCGCGCGCTCCATCTGCAACGCGTTGGCCGTCAGTTCCTGCTGCGCGTGCAGCAGTTCCGCCTTCTGCCGCTCCAGATTCTGCGAATGTTCTTCGAGCTGCGTCTGTTCGAGTTCGGCCTGCTGCTGTTCGAGCCGCGCCTGCGAGTCGTGCAACGCGCGGCCGCGCTCCTCGAGTTCCTCGTTCGATACGCGTAGTTCTTCCTGCTGGACTTGCAATTCCTCGCTCTGGCGCTGTGTTTCCTCGAGCACTCGACCAGCCGCATGCGATAGCGCGACGAACGCAGCGCTATGCCGATGGCTTCCGACGCCACGTCGATCAGCGCGCGCGCATCGTCGAAGCGCCCTTCCGTGCGGACGAAGCCCAGTTCGATCGCGCCGGTCACCTCGCCGTCTGCGAATAGCGGCGCGATCAGCACCTGCGATGCCGCCGCCGAGCCGAGCGCCGAACCGGCCTTCAGATAGTGCGCGGACGCATCGCGCAATTCGAGCGTGCGCTTGTCTTCCACGGCCACGCGCGACAACAAAGCGTCGCTTTCGAGCGCATAGACCACGCCGACTTTCGCTTCGAGATACAGCACGAGCGAACGCAAAACGCTCACGCCGATCGAAGCCGGAGACTGCTCGCAGCGCAACTGCAGATTCAACTGCACGATGCCCTGTTGCAGCCACGCGGTCCGTTGAACCGCCAGCCGCGATTTGATATACAGATGCGCGACCGCCGCGAGCACCAACAGCACGAGAATGCCCATCGCGCGGTTGAGTTGCAAGACTTCGGGGTTCTCGCCCGGTTCGGCGGTCGAAAACGCGTAACCCGCGATCATCAGAATAGATGACACGACGACGGTCGTGATCGGCGCGGACGAGCGGTCGAGCCACATGCAGACCGGCAGCACGTAGAAGAATACCGAGATGGCGACGCGCCAGCGTGAGCAGGTCGATTGCGAACACCGTGGCGAGCGCAATGGCGATCGCCAGGTAGATCCATGAAGCTTGGTTTCGAGTGTCTTGAAGCATCGTTCCCCGCTACCGTTGTGTTTTATCGTGTTTGCGCGGGCGGACTGCACGGCAGGCCGGACCATAGCTAAGCCGCAAGTCCTTGTCACATATGGCTTTGCGGGATTTTTTCGCGCAGCAATCGTACGAAACGATGCCGCGCAGGATTCAAAAATGAGGTAAGAATGACTGATTTTCCCGGCTCTCGCGTGCTCGTCACCGGCGCTTCGGGTTTCGTCGGCTCGGCGGTCGCGCGGCTCGCCATCGAGCGCGATTTCGACGTGCGCGTGCTGGTGCGCGCGACGAGTCCGCGCAAGAACGTGGAATCGCTCGATGCGGAAATCGTCGTCGGCGACATGCGCGACGAAGCGTCGATGCGCGCCGCGCTCAAGGGCTGCCGCTTTCTGTTTCACGTCGCGGCGGACTATCGCATCTGGGCGCCGGACCCGGGCGAAATCGAGCGCTCCAATCTGCAAGGCACCAAGGCCACGATGCGCGCGGCGCTGGCCGAAGGCGTCGAGAGCATCGTCTATACGAGCAGCGTGGCCACGTTGAAAGTGACGAGCTCGGGCGTGATCGTCGACGAGACGAAGCCGCCCGACCCGCAGAGCACCATCGGCGCGTACAAGCGCAGCAAGGTGCTGGCGGGACGCGCCGTCGAGCGGATGGTCGCAGAGGACGCGCTGCCGGCCGTGATCGTCAATCCGTCGACTCCGATCGGCCCGCGTGACGTGCGGCCAACGCCGACCGGGCGCATCATCGTGGAAGCGGCGACGGGCAAGATTCCCGCCTTCGTGGATACGGGCCTCAATCTCGTGCATGTCGACGACGTCGCCAACGGGCATTTTCTGGCGCTGGAACGCGGCAAAATCGGCGAGCGCTACATCTTCGGCGGCGAGAATCTGCCCTTGCAGCAGATGCTCGCGGATATCGCCGGCTTCGTCGGCCGCAAGCCGCCGACCATCAGGCTGCCACGCGGACCGCTGTATCCGCTGGCGGTCGGCGCAGAGCTGTTCGCCAAGGTCAGCGGCAAGGAGCCGTTCGTCACCGTGGACGCGCTGCGCATGTCGAAGAACAAGATGTATTTCACTTCGGCGAAGGCTGAACGCGAACTCGGATATAGCGCGCGGCCGTACCGCGAAGGGCTGAAGGACGCGCTGGACTGGTTCCGCGCGAACGGGTATCTAGCGAGTTGAGAGGCGAGCACCGCCGCCCGGCGGTGCTCGCCTAAAAGAACCTCAACTCTTCCTATAAGACTCAAAAAGTTAAATCTTTGACGCAAAAGGAAAAAGTGTTTTTTTTAGCGCTTTTCGAAAGCCCGCTTTCACACGCGGAGCCTATGAATTCGTGCACAATAACGGTTTGTTGCCGGAGGGTGATCGATGCCGGCGGCTCTTTCCCTCTTTCCAACTGTTATCGGATGTCAAGACAAGCGATGAGTAGTCATCAACCCACCAAACCCACCATCATCTACACTCTGACCGACGAAGCTCCGCTGCTCGCGACCAGCGCCTTTCTGCCGATCATCCGTACCTTCACCGCTCCGGCTGGCGTAAACGTCACGACAAGCGACATCTCCCTCTCCGGCCGCATTCTCGGCGAGTTCTCCGACTTCCTCGCCAACGGGCAGAAAGTCCCCGACAACCTCGCCGAACTGGGCAACCTGACCCAGCTTCCCGACACCAACATCATCAAGCTGCCGAACATCAGCGCGTCGGTGCCGCAGCTCGTCGCCACGATCAAGGAACTGCAGAGCAAGGGCTTCAAGGTGCCCTACTTCCCGGAAGAGCCGGAGACTGACGAGGAAAAATCCATTCGTCAGCGCTATTCCAAGTGCCTCGGCTCGGCCGTGAACCCCGTTCTGCGCGAAGGCAATTCGGACCGCCGCGCGCCGCGCGCCGTCAAGAACTACGCGAAGAAGCATCCGCACAGCATGGGCGAGTGGAGCATGGCCTCGCGCACGCACGTCGCGCACATGAAGCATGGCGACTTCTATCACGGCGAAAAGTCCATCACCAACGATAAGGCGCGCGAAGTGCGCATGGAACTGGTGACCAAGCGCGACGAAACCATCGTGCTCAAGCCGAAGGTCAAGCTGCAGGACGGCAAGATCGTCGATTCCATGTTCATGAGCAAAAAGGCGCTCGTCGAGTTCTACGAAGAGCAGATGGAAGACGCGGTCAAGACCGGCGTCATGCTGTCGCTGCACGTCAAGGCTACCATGATGAAGATCTCGCACCCGATCGTCTTCGGCCACGCCGTGAAGGTGTTCTACAAGGACGCGTTCGCCAAGCACGCGAAGCTCTTCGAGCAGCTCGGCGTCAACGTAAACAACGGTCTGGTCGATCTGTACTCGAAGATCGAGACGCTGCCGGAATCGCAGCGCGAGGAAGTGATCCGCGATATGCACGCGTGCCACGAGCATCGCCCGGCTTTGGCGATGGTGGATTCTGCCAAGGGCATCTCGAACCTGCACGCACCGAACGACGTGATCGTCGATGCATCGATGCCTGCGATGATCCGCGCCGGTGGCAAGATGTGGGGCGCCGATGGCCGTCCGCAGGACACCAAGTGTCTGATTCCGGAAAGCACGTTCGCACGCATCTATCAGGAAATCATCAACTTCTGCAAGACCAACGGCCGCTTCGACCCTAAAACCATGGGCACGGTGCCGAACGTCGGCCTCATGGCGCAGAAGGCCGAAGAATACGGCTCGCACGACAAGACCTTCGAGATTCCGGAAGACGGCACGGCGCGCATCGTTGACAACGCGACCAACGAAGTCATCGAGTCGCTGACGCAGGAAGTCGAGAAGGGCGACATCTGGCGCATGTGCCTCCTCAAGGACGCGCCGATCCGCGACTGGATCAAGCTGGCCGTCACGCGCGCGAAGAACTCGGGCATGCCGGCGGTGTTCTGGCTCGACCCCTATCGTCCGCACGAAAACGAGCTCATCAAGAAGGTCGAAAAGTATCTGAAGGATTACGACACGAAGGGCCTCGACATCCAGATCATGTCGCAGGTGCGCGCAATGCGTTACACGCTGGAGCGCGTGATCCGCGGCATGGACACGATCTCGGTCACCGGCAACATCCTGCGCGACTATCTGACTGATCTGTTCCCGATCATGGAACTCGGCACCAGCGCGAAGATGCTCTCCATCGTTCCGCTGATGGCGGGCGGCGGCCTGTATGAGACAGGCGCGGGCGGCTCGGCGCCGAAGCACGTCAAGCAACTCGTCGAGGAAAACCATCTGCGCTGGGACTCGCTCGGCGAATTCCTAGCGCTGGCGGTGTCGCTGGAAGAACTCGGCATCAAGAACGACAACGCGCGCGTCAAGCTCGTCGCGAAGGCGCTCGACGCCGCCACCGGCAAACTGCTCGACAACAACAAGAGCCCGTCGCCGAAGACCGGCGAACTCGATAACCGCGGCAGCCAGTTCTATCTCGCGATGTACTGGGCGCAGGAGCTGGCGAACCAGACCGAAGACAAGGCGCTGGCCGAGCAGTTCGCGCCGCTCGCGAAAATGCTGACCGACAACGAACAGAAGATCGTCGCCGAACTCGCCGAAGTGCAGGGCAAGGAAGTGGACATCGGCGGCTACTACAAGCCGGACGACAAGAAGCTCGAAGCCGCGATGCGTCCGAGCAAGACGCTGAACGCCGCTATCGCGGAAGCGCAGGCGCGAGTGAAGTAATCGTGGTTTTTCGGGGTGCGCGGCATGGGCCGCGTGTTTCGATGTTGTAAAAACAAAACTGGCATTGCCTTCATGAAATGCCGGTTGTGTTTTTTTACCGCGCGATGCGCCTAACCCCTGCGCGCGAGATGCGCAACGAATCTGTCGTGTAATCCGTACGTTCCGTGTAATTGGTTACAACCTGCGCCGGCGAGGCAAAAATCTGGCAGGTAGAATCGTTGCCTTGCTGCCCGCTCGCAAGTCACAGACACTCTCCGCATGAATCTAAAAGACCAGTTCGGTGCGCTGGAGCCCGAGCCTCGATGCGCTCCTTCAGGCCACTGCCGCTTCTACCCGACCTTCCGAGAACCTCGCGCAGCTCGCCGCGGCGTCGCCGGACGCACATCAAGCACCTCAAGCGCCTGAAACACCGCCTACGCTGACGGTCTCGCGCCCGCATCAGGACGCGGACGCGATCCAGATGACGATTCGGCGACAAGTCGGTGCTGCTCAGCCCGCAAGGCATCTCAGAACTGATCGAGGAACTGGCGAACGTGCGCGCGTCGATGACGGTCGAACAGCCGACGGGTATCGCGCCCGGATGGCGCTTCGTCATAACGAAAACCCCGATCATGGCGACGCAGAAACACGCCAACGGCGACCGTCTCTTGATTCTGCGTCACAACGGCCACGGCTGGGTGCCGTTTACGTTCTACGTTCACGCCGAACATGGTCATCGCGCTGTACGCCATGCTGACGCAGAAGTAATACGTCTGAAGGCTCAGGAGCCTTCCTGAGTCGGCACCCGCACGCGCGCCTTCCACTGTCCGCCCTTGCCGCTCCAGTAACGCACGCACCGCCGAGCCGATCGTCGCGCTGACATAGAGCATAGAGCGCGACCAGCGGCAGGAGTGGCGCCCACAGCGGCGATCTGCGGTAGTAGCGCAACATCGGCGCATATGCGACGCACATCAGCGCCCACGCGAGCCACGCCGGCCATGCGCATGCGCGCCCATAAGTCAGCACGAAGAGCGGCGGCGCGACGTAGATCACGAACATGCCGAGCACCGTCCCCGCGAGCAGCAACGGCGAATAGCGCAGTTGCGTGAACGCGGTGCGCGCGATCATGTTCCAGATCTCGCACCACGAATCATAGGGACGCAGCGACTCGCTCGACGCGGCGAGATCGAGCCGGATCGGGCGCCCGTCGTTACGGCCGCGCCGATGCTTGATGCGCTCCGCGAGACTGCAATCGTCGATCAGCTCATGCCGGATCGATTCGATGCCGCCCGCCGCGCCGGCGGTCGCTTTCTTCGTATCGTTGACCCACGCGAACGGATACAGCTTCGCGAAGAAAAACACGAACGCGGGAATCAGCGCCTTTTCCCACAGCGAATCGCAGCGCAGCCGCACCATCAGCGAGACGAGATCGCGGTTTTCGAGGATCGTGCGCGCGACGAGTTGCGTCACGGCATCGGCTGGATGGTAGATGTCGGCATCGGTCAACAGCAGGAACTCGACGGGTAAGCCGAGCTTGTCGATCGCCTCGATGCCCTGCGACTGCGCCCACACCTTACCGGACCAGCCCGGCGGCAGCGGCTTCCCGGTAAGCACGGTCAGGCGATCTTCGAGTCCGAGATCGCGCGCGGCGGCCAGTGTGACGGCGGCGGTACCGTCACTGCTGTGATCGTCGACGACGATGACGTGGAACGCACCTTCATAGTCCTGCTTGAGCAACGAGTCGACCGCGCGGCCGATCACATCGGCCTCGTACGTGGCCGGCACCACGACGGCCACCAACCCCGGCCACGCGCCGTGACGCGCGATCTTCGCATTGCTGAGGGCATGGATAGTCGTTTCCGACAGCGCGGGCGCGGGCTGCGCGCGCCAGAAGGCGCCGCGCGCGAACACCAGCGCGATCCAGATCAAGAGAGACAGCCAGACGATCAATAGCATGAAGTAGACCGTTCAGATTTCGGGAAGTCCGCGCAGACGTACCGCAAGCCCGTGCACGCGGACATGCCGGACGTTGCGCAGAAAATACAGAATTGCATGCCGCGATGCAGCGCGCTTCGGGCGTCGCGCGTCAGGAAATGATGACGCAGCGGTATCCCGGAG
>JAQFVJ010000116.1 GCA_029439525.1 Caballeronia sp. BR6202001591004 | reverse complement strand
GAAGACCGCGTCATCGATGCGCGTTTTCCGGGCAACGTACCGGTCGTGCGCGTGCTCAACAAGGCCGATCTCGCCGATATGCCCGCCGCGGTCCGCGACGCCGACGACGATGTGCGCGAAGTGAGTCTCTCCGCCAAGACCGGCGACGGCATTTCGCTGCTACGCGACGTGCTGCTGAAAATCGCGGGCTGGCAGGCAGGCGCGGAAAGCATCTATCTTGCGCGCGAGCGTCATTTGATCGCGTTGCGCGAGGCGCGCGATCATCTCGCGTACGCCGCGGGGCACGCCGATCAGCAGTCGCAGGTGCTCGATCTGTTTGCGGAAGAGCTCAGGTTGGCGCAAGACAATCTGAACGCGATCACCGGCGAGTTTTCTTCGGATGATCTGTTGGGCGTGATTTTCAGCCGGTTTTGCATCGGAAAATAGCGAGTCGCCCAACGTTGTCCAAAGACATCTAAAATCCCCGTCTCATCCCCGCCACAGCTAGAGTTGGTTGCCTAATTATATTAATATTGCTTATATTAATATTGCTCAACTTTATCTATTGCCGTCTACAGCTTTATGGTATAAAATTAAAGACACTAATAACGTTGTGTACCAACGCTATGCTGAAGATCGCCACTCCACTCAACGACACTCGCATCAAGGCCTTGAAGCCGAAGACAGCGCGCTACTCCCTTGCTGATGGGAGTGGGTTGGTGCTGGAGGTCATGACGTCCGGATCGAAGGTCTGGCGTTACCGACACACCTTGGACGGCGAGCGCCAGCCAATGGTCACGATCGGCGACTATCCGGCGATCAGTCTGCAGGATGCTCGCGAGAAGGCGAGGCGGTACACAGAAATCGTCGCCCGTTGTGTCTCTCCTGTAGCGGACGCGAAGAAGGACCAAGGACCGCGGCGCAGTGAAGCGGCTCGATACGGTCAAAGTGTTCGGTGAGGATTGGTACACAGGCCAGGTCGCTCCGATGTCTGAGTCTTATCGTCGCAATGTTAAACGGGCACAGGAGAAAGACATCTATCCCGCGATTGGCACAACAAACCGCTTGGAGAAGTGACGCCGGGCGATATCCTCGCCTTGTGTGATCGCATCAAATCTCACGGCGCACCGAAGATGGCGCTGTTCGCCCGAAACGTCTCAAAACGCATGTACGAATTTGCCATCGCGCGTCAGCTCGCACTTGTGCACGTTTCATCGCGACGCCAAGAGAGCCGCACGCGCGTCCTGAAAATCGGG
This sequence comes from Caballeronia sp. BR6202001591004, assembly GCA_029439525.1. Lineage (GTDB taxonomy): Bacteria > Pseudomonadota > Gammaproteobacteria > Burkholderiales > Burkholderiaceae > Caballeronia. Next base: position 13,566 of record JAQFVJ010000116.1, on the reverse strand, counting down.
ACCGTCCTGCGGGCCGTAGCGTCTGATATTCGCCGCCAACTAAATAAAGCTCGCTGTGCATCTGCTTGTGCTGACGATGGTGCGAAAGAGCGAATTGACGGAGGCGACGTGGGGCGAGTTCGATCTTGATGCCGGCACTTGGAAAATCCCGGCCGGCCGCATGAAGAAAGAGCACTGAGTTTTTCTGTCACGCCAAGCTGTCGAGATGCTTTGGAGCTTCGCAACTTGTACAGCATTTTTTGTCTTGCACGACTTCAACGCATTTGCACGAGATGGGACACTCGTCCAACGGGGACACTCGTCCAACGCCATGAAAAGGCGCTCGCGCCTACGATTAAAGGTATCAAGGGGATCTACAACCGAGCCGAGTACGTAGAGGAACGTCAGAAGATCCTTCAAACTGTGGACCAATTTTGTCGACGTACAAAAATTTAAGGCGGACGGAAGGTTGTAATTCGGAATTTCGGCTAGTCAGCCGCTTAGTTCCGTAGTGGCGTTGCCTGGACGGAATCAGGTGAAGCGGCGGCCGAGGTGCTACCAACACCAAGACCGCCTAACCAAAAAACAAGCTGAAAAGGAGCTTGAATCATGGCTGCAGTCAATTCTACAGAGTCCGTATCGCTGAGCTCCAAAGCTCGAGATGCGGCGCACAACTCTCCCGAGCTGCTGGACTTTTCCTGGCGAGCCTATTCACTCTACAACAACACGCTCGCATTCGTGATCGACGCGTTGGACGATGACCGGGTCGGGGGCCTGCCCATTAAGTAAGTGCAGTGCACACTGATCCGCCTTACGCAAGTCGGCAGAAAACCCCGCAGAGGATATAGGCAATGCGGCGGACAGATCAAACAGCAATATTGCTCGGCTCGACAGCACCAGCAACTCCACACTCCGCGCTGCTGCGGGTCAGAAAGAAATCGCGCGGATGGCCGACAGCGCCATTGGCTCGGTTCAATCAATGTTTGTACGCTTTGGTCTGAGGCGATCGAAATGCCTGGCGGAGAAGCACAGCGGCAACTTGCCCCATTGGCCGTCCAAATGCTGCCGATTATTGGTGCCCAGATGGACCAGGTTATCGGGCATCTTGGTGAGCAGAGGGTTGGTCCCTTTGAGGAGCACATCGAATCGATGGGACTGTGCGTCGCGCCCTACGTCACCAAGCAGGAGACAACTCATGAATGACGCGAAGATTCTCCTGCATCCAGCACCGAAAAATTAAACTGATAAACTAACTTTTCGCGATCGCGCAACCTGCGACCGCGCTTTTTTCTGGAGCCGCTCACGCGAACTGAGCACTACGGACACGCGGGATCGTGCTTACGGGGCGGGGTATGGCACCGCGTAAAATCCATTGGCCGCTATCTGAAAGCCAGCGACGCGGAATCGCTGACGATGGCCGATTTGGATTCGGTGTTATTTACGGAGTACGACCACGGCGGAAAGACGCCGCTCGCCCTCGTTGAGGTTGCCAGGGACATTGGGCAGGAAAAAACCACCGGCGTCCTCCAGCGACTCGCCAATGTACCGGCTTACGTAGCGCTCTATACGCCTGCTGAGGCCGCTAATCCGACTGCACCGAACTGGGATGACATACAGAGCTTCCGCGTGAAGCGCCTTTGGCCTCGACCAGAGCCGCGCTGGCGGGTTCTTTCGCCAAGTCAATGGGCTCGAGCGCTTGTGCAGATTCGGGGTTGGCAGATTCGCAAGTTTGAAGTGCAGGCCGCAGCGAACGACAACACCGACTAGGAGACCGTCATGTCGAAAAGCATTGTGTATAAAGAGCGTACGATAAATAGCATCGGCTACGACGATGCCGATATGCTTTTTACCTTTGAGGGTGAGGCGATTCCGAGCATTTCGGCGCCCGTCGAGTATGCTCGCGCCTTGTACTCCGAGATATTCGCGCAGCTCTCTTCGCTTCGTATTGCGCAGTACGAAGCCTCGATTGAGTTGTTCAGGAAATACGGCTCTGCAATTTGATGCTCATTGAGTCGATACGAACAAGAAAGCTAACTTAATCGTTGCTGCTCTGTTGTGCGCAGTGGGCACCATGGCCAACGCGGAATGCGAATGCCAATGGGTGCCCAGAATCGGCCGATTTGCACCAGCACCATGGAGCTGCCGTCTCTGTGCACGCCGACGATATGCCCTATCGAGCCGCCGTCAGTCCAACCAATCATGGCCCCGCAACTCGCGCCGCTCGGGACAACAGCTTGCCAGATGAGGCAGGTCTGGAATCCGTACGTTCGACAGTATCAGTGGCAGCGCATTTGCCAGTAGGCGCACCACGCCAAGAGAGCCGCGCCTAGCTCGACGGAGCGAAAGTGGGACACCCTACTCCGTTGGCGCAGCTCTCCGATTAGGGTTGCGCTAGGGGCGCAATGATGGATTTTCCTGAGTACGTTCCGGCGGCAGTCCGCGAACACATTGCAACTCTCATTGACGGTGATTCTTGGGAGCCGATGGGGTGGCAAGGCGCGGTAACCAGTAGCGAACTCCAGATTGCCGACATTGAACGGAAAATCGAGGACAGCATCCGAAGATGCGACAACAGTACCCTTACTATCCGTAGAAAGAAAGGAGATGGCGCGAGCGGTCGAGCATCGGAATATGTTGGCAGCAAATGTCGATTGCCCTCCGACGGATGGCAAATGATGAGCAAATGCGCGAAGTCTTCACAGTGCTCGGCCACGAATTCACCGACGATAAGCAATGGCGCAACTTTGCGTACGCGGCATAGACGGCGCGGGTCGATTTTGGGGCGTACCGAGACCGACTTACAGCAGCGCGCGAATTAGCCGACGCAGCGGACGCGTTAGCGAAACTGATCCACCAATTTGCAAACACCGGTATCGTCGGGCCCAGCGAGTTTTATTCGGTTCCAGAGCTGCTGCGAGGGACCGACAATCACGAAATGCAGGGCCATAACCTGCACATGTGGCGATCGATGCGACGCTACAACTAGTAGGTAGGGGACGTCCGAAAGGACGCTATCGCAGAAAGCGAGCCGCAAGGTAATACCGGCGATCCGTCAAGCGCCCCCGAGGTTGTGATCGTGCGGTTTTCTGATTCCGCATCTCCAACTCCAATGGAAAGACCCGAGATAGATCCGGTAGAAGAAAGCCGGAACATGTTGGGCTACGCGTGGGGAACTGCCCTCGACTTTTCCGCATTACTCGGCACGATGGCGAATGCAGCGCGGACTTTCAAGCCGAGCGAATCGGGTGCAATCGGAGCAGCGATTCAAACGCGATAGCGGAGCCCAAAAAACGGAATATCTGCGCGCCTTCGGAACGCTACTGGTCGACGTTCATGGTTTCACCATGACGCCGCGCGGCCACATTCCGGCAACGCGCGCAGCAACAACGTCTCGCCGCCCGCCATGCGCCACACCTCGCTCACCTTGCCGACGAACCACGGCGTCGGGTGCTGCGCGAAGATCGGCTGAAGATGCGCTTCGATGCATGTGCGCCAGTCGATCGCGCTGCCGTCGAAGCCCACGAGACTGCCGCGCTCCACGAATCGGGCGGCCATCGCGGCCGCGTTCTAGTGGTTCCAGTCGTCGAGCAGGCTGCAGTAGACGTTGCGCGCGCTCGCGCTCCAGTTGTCGGACTGGCTCATGCCGCTTTCTTCCAGGCGGCGGCGAACACGCCCGCGCCCATCAGCAGCGCGCCGCCCGTGCGATTGACCGCGCGCTGGACGGACGGCTTGCGGATCGCCCGACGCGCGCCCGACGCGCGCAAGGCGTAAGCGAAAGCATTCGCCGCGAGGCCGACGAAGGTCGCCTCGAGGATCGCGATCTGCGACACGCTCGCCGCATGCGGATCGACGAATTGCGGCACGAACGCCACGAAGAAAATGATGCTCTTGGGGTTCAGCGTCGTCACCGCGTACGCGTGCGCCAGAATGCGGCCGGTACGCAGATCGCCGCTCGGCTTGACGGCGTCCGTGCCGATGACCGGCGCGCGCCACAACTTGATGCCGAGATACACGAAATATGCCGCGCCGATCCACTTCACGACCATGAACAGTTCCGTCGATGCCGCGAGCAGCACGCTGAGGCCGAGCATCGACGCGGTCATCGCGGTGAGATCGCCGAGCGCGACACCGAGCATGGTGGCGAGTGCGTACTTGCGGCCGTGCCCAAGCGCGTAGGACACGACGAGCAGCACCGTCGGACCGGGAATCGCGACAAGAATCGCCGACGCGATCGCGAACGGCAGCCATTGTGCGAGTGTCATTGCATGTCTCCGGAGATGGTCCGTCCATTTATCCACGAACGGCAGCGCATGGCAATAGGCATCGAATAAGCCGAACCGTCGACAGTTTGTGCTCTGGCGCGCATGTTTAGCTAATGCGTCGCACAAAAACGCGCCACAGGGCAAATTGTCTCAGTCCCAGACGCCACGAGCAGGCTTTCATTTCTCCAAACGACGATTTTCGACAAGAATGATTTAGCTCCTTATATTGAAAACGACACACGATGCAGTGCGACATTGCAATCGCACACATCATTTGCTTGCAGATTTTCTTTGCTCATCTAGCATGGCTTTGCGGTCTGCCGCTTTTAAATACATAGCTAAATGCGAAACGATTTGGTTCGGAGGCTATATAAATGATGAAACGCGCCAGTGCTCTCGTTGCGATGATGAGTTTGTTTGCCATGGTATCCGCGCACAAGCCCAGGACAACGTCGTTTAGACTCAGCAGACATTCAAGTTTCGGCCCAATTCCCCTATGGATGCATGTCCAAAGGACAAGTTCGATTTGGCCGATCAGCATGCGCAGGGCGGCGACCATCAGAAGATGCAGCAGTTTTTCGAGGATTAGAGTGCGTATCGACGCCGGTTAATTCGCAATTCCCCGTGCTGCGCGTAGTCGGCCACGATGTCGAGTTCGTCAACGCATCCAATAGCGATAAACAGGGCATGTGGACGGCGGATCGGCTCATCGATCAATAATCGGCGTTCTGTACTTTTTGATTAGCGTGAATTCCGGCGCGATGATTTAATCGCGTCGGACTATGATTTACCCAAATTTAATCTCACGGAAACTTTGCGCTTTCCGGCTGTCTCGTGTCTTCGTGAACGTGAGCGGAGAAGCGCGCTTCCTACTTTCCTTCCCTGGTCGATTCCCCCCCCCACAATGTCGGTCTCGCGCGGCATGCGCTCCGTGACCGCAGGTCCGCCACTCCGACAATTCTTCTCGCCGGCCGATGAGCGGGCTTCCTACTGCATGGCCCTCAAATCCACTATCTATAAGGCAGAGTTGCAGATTGCCGACATGGATCGCCATTAACTACAGCGATCACTCGCTAACGATCGCGAGTCATCCGTCCGAAACCGACGAACGAATGATGGTGCGCGTCGCCGCCTTCGGTTTGTTCGCGGCAGAACGGCTCGAGTTTTGCAAAGGACTATCGGATGTCGACGAGCCGGATCTCTGGCAGAAAGACCTCACCGGCCAGATCGAGACGTGGATCGAAGTCGGTCAGCCGAACGAGCGGCGCCTCGCCAAGGCGAGCGGGCGTTCGGATCGCGTGATCGTGATTGCTTACGCGGGCAGGACCGCCGATATCTGGTGGCAGGGCGTCAAGAGCAAGGTCGAACGGCTGCAGAACGTCACGGTATGGTCGCTCGATAAGGGCATCGCTCAAGCGCTCGGCAAACTGGCTGAACGGACTATGCGTCTGCAATTGATGGTTCAGGATGGCGAAGCATCACTCGGCAGTGAGAGACTGCGGATCCGGTTGATATATGTGCTGGAGCGGGCTCAAGGCGGCGGCTGATTGATGTCGCGCGACGTCAGGCTTCGGACGGCCCTTTGAGTTCGATCATGTTGCCTTCGGGATCGAAGAGATAGAGCGACGGGCGCGAAGCCTTCCGCGCCGTAGCGTCGCGCCTCCTCGCCGACGCGTGTACCGTGCGTTTGCAGATGGGCGCGCAGCGTGTCCGGATCGAAGGGCTCGACGCGCACGCACAGGTGATCCATGTTGCGGCCGGCGCTGAGTTCGCCGCTTTCCGGGGGATCGATTTTCGCGCCTGCGGCAAGTAGGTCGATCAGAGAACGGCCTGCGCGCGATCGCCATCGCGTTCGCGAGACACTGTAGAATCCTGCGGCGCATCAGCAGCAACCGCTCCCAAAGACGCGACGAGCCACGCCACGCCGAACATCACACACGCGCGTCTTCATTTCACCGCCGGCGTCGGATTGGGATTGCCCGAATGAATATCGGAGTCCTTCACCGACGCGGGCGCTTGCTTGTCGAGCGGACGCGACGTCACCGGCGAATCCGGCACCGTGCCCACCGTCGCCCCTGTATCGACAGGCGCGCTCGCCGCGGAAACCACGCTCGCATCGGAGGCCGCCGCCTTCTCCAGCGCCACCGCTTCTTCGGGCTTGATGTACTGGAACACCTTCACGACCTGCTCGACACCCGGCGTCTGCGCGGCGACATCAGCGCCGTGCGCGCCTTCGTCCTGCGTGACGAGACCCATCAGATAAACGATGCCACGCTCGCACTCGACCTTGTAGTAGTTCGCGCGCAAGTCCTTCTCGCCGACCATCGCGGTCTTCACGCGGCCTTCGAGATACGAGTCGTTAGCGCGCGCCGAGAACGAGCTCGCGCCCTGAATCGCCAGCTCGTTGACGATGCTACCGACGTTGTTGATGTCCCGCACGACGGCTTTGGCCTTCTGGTTCGATGCATCGTCGGGCACTTCACCGGTCAGCAGCACGCGACGATTGAACACGGTCACGTTGACGTGTGCGGTATCGGGCAAGGCGTCGTTGATCCGAGAGCTCGCCTTGACCTGAATCTCGCGATCCTCGGTCTGCGCGCCGAGCGTGCGGCGATCCGTGGCGATCAGCGTGCCGGCACCTGCCGCACCAACGATCGCGAGCGCACAGCCTCCCAACGTCAACGCCACTCCCGACATCAAACTCACCACGAGCGTGGCCTTAGCCAGCGTCGACCTGACGCGTCTTTGGTTCATCAACTCCGTTCCCCTTTTCAGATTCAGTCTTCGCCGAGCAGCATCGCGTCGATGCCGTCGCACAGACAATGAATGGTCAGCAGATGGATTTCCTGGATACGCGCCGCCCGCTCCGACGGCACGCAAATCTGGATGTCGGTATCGGCGAGCACTTCGGAGATCGCGCCGCCGCCCTTGCCCGTCAGCGCGATCACGATCATCTCGCGCTCGTGCGCTTCCTGAATGGCCGCGAGCATGTTCACCGAATCGCCCGACGAGCAGATCGCGAGCAACACGTCGCCCGACTGCCCGAGCGCGCGCACCTGATTGAGAAGATCTGCTCGAACGCGAACTCGTTGCCGATGGCCGTGAGAATCGAGGTGTCAGTGGTCAGCGCGATTGCGGGCAAGCCGGGACGCCCACGCTCGAAGCAGCCGATCAGATACGAAGCAAAACGTTGCGCATCGGCGGCCGATCCGCCGTTGCCGCAGACGAGAATCTTCGAGCCGTTGGCGAGTACGCCGAACAGCGTGTCGAGTGCTTCCTGTGTGAGCGCCGCGCTGTCGCGGAATTGCTGTTGAATGCGTTCGACTGACATCGGCTCTCGATTATCGGCCGGAATGCGGCGGTTCATTGCGTTTGACACAAGATATGCCCGAACGTGAAGCACGTGCGATGCGCAGTCCGCCCGGGCGTTGGAATTCGCGCAGTTTACCCGCATGCGTCGCGCGCAAAACCGTTCGCTTAGGCTTCGTCAGCGCGAAACACATCCGCGAGCCAGCGGATACGTCCCGCATCGAGGGCGATGACATCGAAACGGCAAGCCGGCATCGTGCCGCCCCATGTCATCAGATAATGCTGCGCGGCACGCACGATTCGCACACGCTTGGTCGCGCCGATACTCGTCGTCGCATCCGCGAAACGCCAGCTCTCGCATACATTTTGACAAACACGAGCGCGCCGCGTTCGTCACGCATGACGAGATCAATCTCGCCACCGCGACACCGAACGTTGCGCGCAACCAGTTGCATGCGCTGACGCCGCAGAAACTCCAGCGCACGCACTTCGAATACATTATCAAATAATTTAGACACGGGCACCTCACAAAAAAGTTGTCGCTTCATCGCGTGGCAAAATGGCGCTCTCTCTCAACTCGTCCGCGCTCATGCTTCAAGTTTCCGAATTGGCCGAAAGACAGCACTATCCAGCAGGCGCGCTTTATGTCGTCGCAACGCCGATCGGCAACGCGGCGGACATCACCGTGCGCGCGCTGCATGTGCTCGCGCTCGTCGGTCGCATCGCCGCCGAGGAGACGCGCAACACGTCACAACTGCTCGCACGCTACGGCATCTCGAAGCCGTCGATCGCCGTGCACGAGCACAACGAGTGCAGCGCGGCAGAACGTGTCATCGAACATCTGCACAACGGCGAACGCATCGCGTGCGTGTCGGATGCGGGCACGCCCGGCATTTCGGACCCCGGCGCGCGTCTCGTCGATGCCGTGTGCAAAGCCGGCCTTCCCGTCATTCCGCTGCCGGGCGCGAGCGCGCTCACCACGGCGTTGAGCGCGGCGGGCGCGTGGGTCAGTGGATTCTCGTTCATCGGCTTTCTGCCGACCAAGGCAAAGCAGCGTGCAACGCAATTGCGCGCGCTCGCGAATCATCCGCTGGCGATAGTTTTCTACGAAGCGCCGCATCGCATCGTCGAGACGACACGCGCGCTCGCCGAGGCGTTCGGCAATGCGCGCGAGATCCTCATTGCACGCGAGTTGACGAAGTTACACGAGAGCCTGCATCACTGCACCCTGGCCGAAGGGCCTAGCTGGCTCGAAGAAGACGCGACCCGCCAGCGCGGAGAATTCGTGCTGGTCGTGCAAGGCGCGCCCGAAAAAGAAGCGGCCGACGACACGCACGACGCGCTGCTCGGCACGCTGCTGGAAGAGTTGTCGGTGAAAAGTGCGACGCGCATCGCCGCGACATTGACGGGCGCGCCGCGCAACGCATTGTATGAGCGCGCGTTGCAGCTCAGCAAGCTCGGAAGCGAAGACGAAGGCGCCGAATAAATAAAAGCGGGCCGTCGAAACGGCCCGCATCATCGCGCGAATGACAGCAATCAGTTGGACGCGATCAGTTATCCGCAGCCAGCGATTGCGGAGCTTCACGCTCCCCGCGTGCTTCTTCCTGCGACAACCCTTCGATCTTGACCTTCTGCGTGCCGGCGCTGCGCATGCCCAGTTTCGCAGCGGCCGCATACGATAAATCGATCACGCGACCCTTCGCGTAAGGACCGCGATCGTTGATCTTCACCACTACCGACTTGTGGTTCGCCTCGTTGGTCACGCGCACCCACGACGCCAGCGGCAGCGTGCGGTGGGCCGCCGTCATGGCGTTCATGTTGTACTTCTCGCCGCTCGCAGTCTTGCGACCATGGAACATGCGGCCGTACCACGACGCACGGCCCTTCTGTTCGAAGTTGCTGGCATCGGGACCGCTGGTGATCGGCTCGGCGTCCGAGAGCGACTGGCCCTTGTCGGCATGGTCGTCGGGAACGGCGTTCAGCTTCGTGTCGAAAGCAAGCGGAGCGGTGGAGCGGGCACTCGTCGTGCTGACTGTGTTTGTCGTATGAGGATTGGACGCGACGTCGCTGGGACCCGGCGCGACACAGCCGGCCAGCACAACGGCTAACAGGCCACCGATATGTCGAATGTATCGAGTATTCATGGTCGCGTAATGTTAAACTATTTAGGAGAAGAGCGACCGTGCAGCGCTGGTTGGCGCGCAACAGGTTGCTCGGAGGCGGCCGTGCAACGCACAACGCCGTTCGGTCAAACGAACGGCGCTTGGAGAGGGGCTTACTCGTGCCACAACGCTCGGTTATTGTTCACGTCTGGCGCAACCTGTCCCGGCAGCCGGACCCGACCCCAGATGCCGCCAGTCGAACGTGGCTTCACGTTTATGCGCAACGAACAGCGCAGGAACGGCGGCGTAGGCCGCCATCCGGAGTGACGGCGGCAAAGGCCGTCTTCTGGCAGCGCGCGGCGTCTGGCCGGACAAGACGTGTGCACCCTACTGAACGGTGCTTGAGTTGCAGTTACGGGGCCCTTGGCCTCCAATAGCGTTGGATGATGATTGTAAAAACGCGCAGGCGTTTTGGCATTCACCCATTGACAGCATGGCGACTCCCATGCAAGTATAATACATTATACAAAAAAACGAGGGGGTCGGCTCGCCGAACTGCTGCATTTTTCATTGATTTTCACTATGATCGTAAGAATTGCTCTGTTTTTCAGCTTTCTAGTGGTTACGTGCAGCGAAAATAAGTTGTGATTTGACACCGGTACAATGAACGTTTTTACAGACTCGCTGTGCTGGGGTTAGTCATATGAAAGTCATTCTCGTTCCCGTCACGCTGTTCCAACAGAACTGTTCCATCGCCATCTGCGAAGCGACCTGCGGTGCCGCCGTGATCGACCCGGGTGGCGACATCGAAGGCATCCTCGCGGAGGTGGATCGTCAGGGCGTGACCGTCGAGAAAATTCTGCTGACACACGGGCATCTGGACCATTGCGGTGGCGCCGAAGCGCTCGCCAAGCACTATGACGTCTCTATAGAAGGCCCGCATCCCGAGGATGCGTTCTGGATCGATCAGTTGCCCGCGCAGGCGCAGCGCTTCGGGTTTCCCGACACGCAAGCGTTCACCCCCGAGCGCTGGCTTGCGGACGGCGAAACGGTCATCTTCGGAAACGAGACGCTCGAGGTGTACTTTTGCCCCGGACACACGCCGGGACATGTGGTGTTCTTCAGCCGCGCGCATCGACTGGCGTTCGTGGGCGACGTGTTGTTCGCCGGTTCCATCGGGCGCACCGACTTTCCGCGCGGCAACCACGCGGACCTGATCCGCTCGATCCGCGAAAAGCTCTGGCCACTCGGCGACGACGTGACCTTCGTACCTGGTCACGGTCCCGCATCGACGTTCGGTGATGAACGCCGCACCAATCCGTTCGTCGGCGACGGAGTCACGGCATGAACGCAATCCCGAAATCTACGTCAGCACCGATGCCGAAACCGACGGTCCGATTCCCGGCCCGCACTCGATGCTGAGTTTTTCGCGTCGGCGGCCTTCACCGCGGACAAGCAGCTGACCGCCACGTTCTCCGCGAATCTCGAGACGCTCGAAGGCGCTACCGCGCATCCCATTCAGGCCGCGTAGTGAAAAACGCAGCCCGAAGCGTGGGCCGCATGCCGCACCGATCTGCAAAAGCCGGAGTCCGCGCTGCCAGCCTATGTCGAATGGATCGAGGCGTTGCCGGGCAAGCCGGTATTCGTCGCGTATCCGGCGGGCTTCGACTTCACCTTCTTGTTCTGGTACATGATGCGCTTCGCCGGACGCTGCCCGTTCTCGTGGTCGGCGCTCGATATCAAGACGCTCGCATTCGCCATGACCGGCCTGCCGTATCGCAAGGCCATCAAGCCGCGTCTGCCCAAGCACTGGTTCGATGAGTTGTCGCACACACATGTCGCGCTGGACGATGCGATCGAACAAAGCGCGCTCTTTTGCAACATGCTCGCGGATTTGCGCGCGTCGCCTTTCCCTAAGCCGTCCGCACCCGACGAGACGGCCGACGGCAATTCAAACGGCGAAGGTAAAACCCCGCCATGAAGGCAATGAGTTAGGGAAACTACCTCAGTGCGGGCGAATTGCATTGCGTTTCTTTTTCTGCGCCTCTAACCTAACATTAGAGTTAGAAACGGAGGCGAAGTAGACTCTCGATACATTCTCACAAAAAATCCTGCAATCCTGCAATCCTGCGTCTTCTGCAACTGGACGCACGGCGCTCCGTTCAGGAAATTTCCAATCAAGTGGGGGGCTGTCCAGCACGCCGTGCTGGCAGCGCATCAAGGACATGGAGCAGTTCCAGCGCTATACGGCACTGCTTGATCACGAAAAGCTCGGCCTTCACGTCTGCGCGCTCGCGCATATCCACCTGACACGACATACCGAAGGCGGCGTCGAGCAATTCGAACGGGAAATCGCCACTTGCCCGGAAGTGACCGAGTGATACAGCACGACCGGTGAATCGGATTACATTCTCAAAATCGTCGCGCCGGACATCAAGGCGTACGACGCCTTTCTCCACGATCGCATTTTCAAGATTCCCGCGATCGCGCAAGTCCAAACGAGTGTCGTTCTTCGCGAAATCAAATTCGATACGCAGTTGCCGCTCTGATGCGTGAATCGAGTGCCGTTTTCACGGCGCTGTTGCGTGACGCTGCAGCAGTAGCGGAAATCGACGTACTCACACGCGATCACGTGTCCGCGCGCCGGATTGCGCGCTCATGAGTACGACCAACGGTAATCGTTGAAGTATCGAAAGCGATTCGCTCCTCACTCCGATTGCGGATAGAAGCGAAAACACGGCGGCTGACTCGGGTTGCCTCATTTTTCTCGCGATCGATACAAGGCATCAGCGACTAATTCAGTTCTTACGCATAACACCAGTCGTCCGAAAGCGCCGCTCATCTAGCGATTACGCGAAGGCGTGGTGAAGTTTCGTCACCCAATTTTCGGCGGTGACTCGAAAGCCGCGCGTAATTTCAGCCTGATAGAGCGTCTGCCATACTTATTTACCGCCAACCGTGCCACCAAGGAGCAGACTGCGAATCTCGCATCCGTTCGAAATCGTCTGCTCAAACTTTACGCGTAAAAAAACCGCGCGTCAAAAGCGCGGTTCAGTTGCATCTTTATGCTTGCGAGCAGCTTACTTGCTGATCAGAAAGCTATCGCGATCCTGACCGGCAATCCACTTGGGAGGCTTGCCGCGGCCAGACCACGTGCTGCCGCTGTCGGGGTCACGATATTTCGGTGCCACCCCCGAACGGCTGCGTGCGGCTTTGGCGCTGCGGCCACCGGTCAGTTCCTGAATCGTGATGCCATAATCGGCCATCTTTTGTTTGATTTCATTAAGCACTTCGGCATACTCGCGCGACTTTGCTTCTTCAATCTGACGTTCCAGCAACTCGCGTTGCGCGAGCAATTCCTTGTATGACGGCATGGCAATTCCCTAAGTGGTTTGCTTGACTCGCGAGTCGTTTCGCTCGCTTTTTTGAGTTATGAGTATAGCCTCGGATTGGCACGCAGATTAACACATATCGGAATAAGGCGGCATATGCGTATTGCCACTTAAATGGCATTTTGTAGTTTTTTCTCGTAACATTTGCCGTACGATTCTTAATCTCAGCCGCTTGGCATTCAATTCCGTACTCACTGGAATCGGCAGTGCCCTAAAAAACATTGCCACCGGATGAAATTTCGGCGAATTATCGTCCCCTAACATTTCGCGGAATGACAGATCTTACTTTCGGCGCGAGCTCTGGCAGGATTAAATGGGGCTACAACAAACTTATCCGTCTCGCAAAGATTCACACGATCTGCGCATAACAATCCACGACGCAGCCAGGAAAACCCTCATTCTTTAGTTTTCGACACGCCGAATGTAAAACGATTGCGCAAGCCCTAAACCGGGAAGTCGCCGCTTTCTGTTTCTGCCTTTGAAGCGATCCAGGCAGCGTGGATGGGGGACGAGGATTACTGA
>JAQFVJ010000115.1 GCA_029439525.1 Caballeronia sp. BR6202001591004 | reverse complement strand
CGCGAGCACAACAAAAATCCGAAGCCGATCAAGTGGAAGTATGACGATCCTTCGCCTCGGATCCACCCGGTGCCAAATCAATCACGCAGTCGACTAGACACCGAAACCTCTGCCGCCGAAATTGAAGCGCTCCTTGATTGCGCCGAAATCGTTCTCGATGGTGACGTTGGCGGCAACATTGGCGGCCGCATGCGTCGTGGTTGCCTGCCGGAACTTCGCGAGTTTCGGTGAATGCGGGTGCAGGCCGAGTGACGCGCAGTGATCGAGTTCGCTGCCGTCGTCGCCGTGCGCGCGTTGTAGCGATATAGCTCCTGCGTCGAGATGATGTCGTCGCTAATGCCAGTCACTTCGGTAACCAAAATAATTCGGCGGCGTCCGTTCGACAGACGCCCGATCTGTACCATAAAGTCGATCGCATTGGCGATCTGGCGGCACATGCTTGCTTCCGTGCCCTGAAAGCCAGCGAATCCCGCGAGCATTTCGAGTCGATACAGATACTCGCGCGGCGAGCTCGCGTGGATGGTGCCCATGGAGCCGTCGTGGCCGGTGTTCATCGCCTGAAGCATTTCGAGCACTTCGCCGCCACGCACTTCGCCCACGATGATGCGGTCTGGGCGCATCCGCAAGGTGTTGCGCAACAGATCGCGGATGGCGACGGCGACCACGCCCGCGCCGTCAAAGCTGCCGGGCCGGCTTTCCAGCCGCACGACGTGCGGGTGATTCAGGGACAGTTCCGCCGTGTCCTCGATGGTCACCACGTGCTCGTGCTTCGGAATGAAGAACGCCAGCGCATTGAGCAGCGAGGTCTTGCCCGAACTCGTGCCATACCCGACACGAGTATGTTGCAGCGCGCGCTCACGGCGGCTTCCAGCAGCGTCATGATGTCCCGGTCGAAGGTGCCATTGGCGAGCAGATCGTCGGGACGTAGCGGATCGCGGCGAAACTTGCGGATCGATACCATCGGGCCATCGATCGCGAGCGGTTCGATCACAACGTTCAGACGCCCGCCGTCGGGCAGGCGCCAACCATTGGACTGGATTCGTCCAGCCGCCGGCCGATGGGCGCGAGAATGCGCCGCACGATGCGCAGTAAATGCGCGTTGTCGGCAAAGCGCACGGGGATCTTTTCGAGCATGCCGCGGCGCGACACGTACACGTCGCTGTAGCCGTTGATCAGAATATTTTCGACGGCGGCATCGGCGAGCAGGTCTTCCTGCGGAGCGAAGCCCGCGAGTTCCTTGGTCAGCGCGGCAGCGACGAGCCGCACTTCGCTCTCGTTGAGCGGAATGCGGCGCATGTGCGCACGAAGCTGCCTATCTCCAGATCGACGAACTGTGACGCGACCAACGGCCGAACTCCGCGCCGAGTTCTTCGATGCGCGTCAGCAGATGTTCGTGCGTGGCCGTCGCGACATCCTGATACTGGAATGCGCGAACGTGATGCTGTCCTGTTGTACATCGCTCGCGAAGGCGCCGTCCTGGCCAAAAGCCCCGCTCACGCTGCTCATTGTGTCAGCCTCGCTTAAGAAAGCGCGCGGACAGGCGCGCGAGGCCGGCGCGCATCGCATCGGCGGAGGTCGGCATGGCGTCGCCCGCGAGTTACGCGGCGAGCGCATCGATGGCGCGCGTGTACGGGTCTTTCGGTTGCGCAACGCTTAACAACTGGCCCTGATTTGACGGCACGCATCAGCGTTTGTGCGCGCGAACGACCGCCGCGAGCGCTAGATTCAGGCGCGCGGCGCGCGCCACCGGCGACTGGTTTTTCGTGGCGGCGACGGCGGCTAGCGCGCTGTCCGCATCGGTCGGATTGCGCAGCGCGAGCATCAGACGGCCGCTGTTTTCGGCGAGCGTGAGCGCATCGATGTCTTCGACGCGCACGCCGAGCACGGCAGTGCGCGCGAGAGTCGCGTGCGCCGGAAGGTTCGCGTTGGCCGTGGCCGCCGCGTCCGATGCGGCTAGCGTCGCATCGCCGAAACCGAGCACGCACACTTTCGATAGCAGCAGGTGCGCGCGTGGTTCGCGGCGATCTCGCCGTCCGCGCCGGGCTCGCGCTTCAGCACGAGGAACACGTCTACCGTGTCGCCGGGCTTGACTAGATTGCTGACCGCATTGCTTTCGTCGACGCGGATCGACACGGCGCGCTCGCCATGCTCGATCATCGGGGTGAGGCCGCTCGCGAACATGCCTTCGGTCAGCACGCCGCCGGCCGGAATGCGCGCGACGGGCACGCGTCCGACCAGCGCGGCAGTCGCGCCGAAACCGCCCGCGGGCATCGCGTTCTGCATGTCGACGGAGAGATCGTCGGCGCTGATGGCTTGGCCGGGCGCGAGTTCGTGCGCGGCGACGAACCGCGACGTTCGGCGTCGTGGGTTACGCGGCGACGGGCGCGTGACCGGACAGATGAGCGGGTACGGGCGCGGCGCGCGTGAGCGTGAACGCTTACAGGCCGAGCAGACCCGCGACGCCGAACAGCGCGATCGCCACGATGCGGGATGCGTTGGCCATGCCGTGTTTCTCTACAGCAAGGTGTTGGGGTGAGCTGCACGGTCGCCTGCGCGGCGAGCTGCGCAGGCAGCGCGAGCGACAGCAAGGGCAGCGACGGCACCAGCGGATGCAGCGCGTAGAGTTGTACGTTACCGTGACGGCTATGCATTGCAGCGTCGCGTCGTACGAGCAGGGCGCGGCGCTCGCCGTGCATTTCGATGCGCTGCCGAGCCAGTTCTTGAGGCCCGCGGTCGGCCGCCGCGAGTAGACGCGCCTGCGCCACCGTCGTCGCGCCTTTCTGATAGCGTAGCGCGGCGCGTGCGCCTTCCTCGGCGGTGAGCGTGAGCGACTGCTGCGCGATGAAGATCAGGCTGAACGTGATGATCGCGTAGAGGATCAGGAAGAACAGCGGAAACACGATCGCGAACTCGATCGCGCTCGCGCCCGACTGCGAGCGCAGCAGGCGTGCGACGAAGCTACGCGCGCGGCGTCGTGGTGCGGGATCGGATCGATGAAGTTCATGACTCGGTTTGTCGTCGATAAAAGCGGGTGTTGCGGGACCACGCAAAAAACACGTATTGTTGATACTGGTTTTACGGTTTTTACGCGGCGAGCTTGACTTCGAACAGAGCCGGAAAAACCCGTTTGATCGGGCGATGGTGGCTCTGCCGGATACGCGTTTCAGTTACTCAGTTCAGTTGATAGGACAACGACGCATTGACGCGCGGGCTGCGCGAGGCGCTTTCGATCGGCGCATCGCCGATGGGCGCGCGCGAGCGATAGATCGATGCTGTAATGCTTCGCATCCGACACGCGAAAGCCACGCCCACCGACGACAATTTGCGCGGTTGCGGCGTGCCGCCACGCAGATAGAAGACGCGCGCGGCATCGATCGACGCGTACGGCATGACCGATTGCAGATACGTCCAGCCGATCGCGAGCGGCCGGTTCACTTCGAACGATGCGCTCCAGCCCGAATCGCCCGATACTTTGCCCGGCTGATAACCGTTCGCGTAGCGCTGCGCGCCGAACGCGATCTGCTCGGACGTCGGCAGCGTGTCCTGCGAATACTGGCCGGTCATCGAAACCGTCGTGCCGATCCTGAACGGCCAAACGTTGGTCTGCGTGTAGGTCGCGCCGCCCTTGAAGAAGGTCAGCGAGATTGGGTTGTTCAGCGCGAGTCCCATGATGTTGGTCTCCGTCGTCTTCGATGCGCCGAGTATGTTCATCGCCTTCGACAGCGTGAGGTTGGCGCGGCGCATCATGTCAGTCTACACGCCAGTGTAGTCGAGCGCGACTTGCGCCACGCGCACCTGCGAGCGATTCGAAAGCCACGGGTTCGGTTCAGCCGCGGTGTTTTTCAGGCGGTCTTCGTCGTGCGTGGCGTAGACCGTGGCCGTGGCGAGCAGGCTGCGAGCGTTGTTCAGGATGAACGGGTAGATCGCCGACTGAACGAGCTTGTCGTTCACCACGGTGCGCTCGATATACGACGGCAGGCCCGGATTGTCGACCGGATGGCCGTAAAATAGTGCGATGCCATCGACCTTGAACGCGAGGCCATCGGAGGGGGCCCGCACCATCAGGTTCGCGCCGTAATACGTGTTGTCGTTGCGGCCCTTCGGCGCGAGCGCCGACAGCATCAGCGATTCGCCCAGTCCCAGCATGCCGTTTTCGGTCGCGCTGAAAATGCCCTGCACGCCCGGATGATTCACGTCGATGCCGCTCGACAGGTTGAAGCGCTTGCGCGTGACGTTGAGCTCGAGCGAAGTCGCGCCGTCGGTGTTTTGCGGCGGCGGCACGGTCGCATCGATCTTCGCTCCCGGGATCATGCCGAGCACCTGCACATAGCGCTCGAAGGTCGCCTGACGCAGCGGCCGGTCGGCGGCGATATGCTGCGCGATCGCGCGGATGCGCCGCTCCATATTGCCCGGCTCGCCCTTGATCTTGATGTCCTTCACGTAGCCTTCGACCACGGTCATGCGCATCACGCCATCCGCGAAATCCTGCGCCGGCACGAACGCGAACGACAGCGCGTAGCCGCGTTCCTTGTAGAGCGCGGTCACGCCGTTGGCCGCTTCGACCAATTGGCCGATGGTGATGTCGTGGCCGACGAAGGGCGTGAATCGTTTGGCCACCTCCTCGAGCTCGATCGACTTCACGCCCTGCAACTGAATGGTCTTCGGCGTGATGTGACGCGCCATCAGGTTCTTGAGTTGATCTTCCGGCCTCTGCACCTGCACTTCGATGGCGGGCGGCCTGACCGGCGCGTCCACCTGCGGCAGCGCTTCGAGCGGATTGCCGCCGATGCTCGGGCGCGGCGTCGCTGCTGTCTGCGCGTGGGCCTGCGTCAGCGATGCAGCGGCGAGCGCGGTCTTTTTCCAGTTGCCCATTTTTCTCAGGTTCTTGAATGTTGTCTTGTATGGTTCGGTCTCACCCGCTCCCGTGCGCCGTACGAAGGCGTGGACCGAAACGAGCGCGTCGGCACTTCGTTTCGGTCTACGCACGCGGGCCTGCGTTTCTTTGCAGGCCCGCGCGGATGTCGCCGTCTGACTGTCTTGCTTGCTTTCCTGCTTAGTTCGAATGACTTACTTCTTCAGGCCGCCGGTGACGCCGTCGAGCATGACGCCCACCGTCGAGGTCACGCCGCCGAGCAGGGTGCCGACGACGCTCGTCGAACCCGACGTGCCGCCCGACAAACCCGTGGCCGCGGTCGATGCGGTCGTGGTGGTGGTCGTGGCAGCCGGAGCCGCTGCGGCCGGTGTTTCCGCCACCGGCTCGGTCGCGGTGGTCGGCGTGGTCGCCACGGCAGGCGTCGACTTCACGCCCGCCGAAATTGGCGAAGTCACCGTGCTGACCCGCGTGGTCACCGGCGCGAGAGCGGTGGTCACGGCCATCGAACCGGTGATCGCATTGACCGCCGACGTCACGGTATTTACCGCGCCGGTCACGGTGCCCACCACCAGGCGTGGCGCCCGTGGCCGCCGCGGTGCCCGCGACTGCGCCGCCCGCGGCCAGGCTCGTGCCGACGTTGGTCAGAAGCGTCCCGACCGGTGCGCCTATGCCCATCGCCGAGCCGGACCGTCTGCGTCGTCGACGTGACGGAGCGTGGTGATCGGCGTGATCGCCGTGGTCACACCTTGCGTCAGCTGCTGCACGGGCGCGCTCGAGAGCGCCGCGCCCAGGTTGCTGCCGGTCTGCGTGACGCCGGTGCCCAGGCCGCTCACGATCGCGCCGACCGGATTGGTCACCACGGCGAGCGGCGCGAGCGCGCCGGTGTTCAGACTCGTTACTGCCCTGCCAGCGCTTGATACCGCGTTGCCGATCTTCTGCACCACGCCGCCCACGCTTGCTATCGTCGTGCCGACGCCGTTCGCGTTGCTGCCCGAGCGAGCCGATGCCGTTGGCCACGCCGTCCCCGAGCGTCGAGACTGCGCCGCCCAAGTTTTCGACCACGCCGCCGAGACTTTTCGACGTGCTGTCGGAGAGGCCGACGATCTTCGTGACGCCCAGACCCGCGCCGACGCCCGTGACGGTTTCGCCGGCTGTGGAGATGAGATTTCCGGCTTTGTCGACGACGTTCGCGAGCGGGGTGTCGATAGTGCTGCCGTTGCCGACGTTGACGTTGCCGCTGTTGTTGCCGGTGTTATTGCCGCCACCGGTGTTCACGACGGGACCGCCGCCGTTGCCGATGTTCACGACCGGGCCCGTGCCGATCAGACGCCGGTGCCGCCCGTGCTGATGACGCCCGTGCTCGTGTCCGTGCCGCCGCTCGTGCCGGGGCGACCGACGTCGCCGTCGAATCGCTGCCGTCGT
>JAQFVJ010000114.1 GCA_029439525.1 Caballeronia sp. BR6202001591004 | reverse complement strand
TGTCCTCGGCTCTGACCGCGACAACCAATGCCGCGCGCGCAGCAGCCGGCGGCCGAGGAGGCTGAGCACGACACGCCCGCTCCGGAGAGCACGCCCGCGTCCGCGATGATCGCGAGCATCGATCCGTTCGTTGATCGGCCGCGCGGAATGGCTGGGCTTCCTTGGCATGCTGCGCCGCCATCGTCCGCGCGCGCCGATCAACGAGCGCTGCTGAATATCGATCTCGAAATGCTGCTGAACAGCGACGAGCAGGCCTAAATCGCCGAAGCGGCGGCGTTGCGTGGGCGACTCAACGATTTGCGGGAGGAATTGGGCATGCGCTTTCCCGTATATATGTGATCGTCACCAAGCTGGACCGGCTGACTGGTTTCTCCGAGTACTTCAGTTCGCTGACGTCCGAAGGCCGGGCGCAGACTTGGGGCTTCACCCTGCCCTATGGGAAGTAAACCTCTGCGAAAGAGGAGTTGCATGCGCGCTGTCAAGGCGAGCTGAATCTACTCACCGATCGTCTGGCCGCCACGATCGACACCCGTCTGCAGGACGAACACGATGTCGCACGGCGTCGCCGCCTGTGCGCACTACCGGAGGAGTTCACGGCACTCACGCGCCCGTTGCTCGAATTGCTCGATCGCATATTCCTCGACTCACGCTTCGACGACACGCAACTTCACTCGACGCTGCGCGGCGTCGAACTTGTGGCCGAAAAGCGTACGGTGACGCAGCGCCTGTTCGCCACGCTGTCGAACCAGCCTGCTTCCGTCTCACTGGCACAGACGCCTCAGAGCTACTTCCTGCAAAGCTTATTCAACCGCGTGGTGTTCCTGGAAGCGCATCTGGTCAGCTCGGATCTGCGCTGGGAGTGCGGCTACCGGCTGACGCGGCTGGTTGGTCACACGCTCGCCGTGGTCTTGTTCGTTTGGTTGGCGATTGGAATGTATGTCAGCTTTAGTCAGAACAGCCGTTACCTGGGCGTGGTGGAAGTCAAGGTCCACGCACTGGCCACTCGCGTCACCGAACTGTACAAGGATGCTAAACCCGAGGCGGTGCCCGACGTACTGACCGAGGCTCGCTATCTGCCGATCTATTTCGGGCTCGACCGTCCGATCCAGACAGCTCATGGCGTTACGGCTTGTACTGGCCGCCCGGCATCGTCGACGAAAGCCGCCTCACGTAAAGCGCACTAGAAGATAACCTGCTGCCGCAAATCGTGCGATGCATGGAAGGCAGTGATCGCGCAAGGC
Organism: Caballeronia sp. BR6202001591004; assembly: GCA_029439525.1. Lineage (GTDB taxonomy): Bacteria > Pseudomonadota > Gammaproteobacteria > Burkholderiales > Burkholderiaceae > Caballeronia. The sequence goes on along the minus strand of JAQFVJ010000114.1, from coordinate 5,960 downwards.
ATCGCCAGCCAGGACTCCGGAATGACATACGGCGCGCTGCGCGTGTATCTCATGCTGCAGGACAAGTCACATTACAACGCCGACATCGTCAAGACAAGGTTCTCGACGACTGGGCGAAGAACGACAGCGCGGCGGCATTTGGTGGTCGGGCATCGATGGTCGACCACGTCCAGCAGTTGTTCTCGGGCGAACGCGCGGTCCAGTCCCCGCTGATCCGCAACGACGCACTAATTCAGCAGGCGCGCGCGTTTCTGGATGGCAGCAATGCCACGGAACGTCTCTATTAGCACGCCAAGGAAACCATGATGAAGGGGCGCCCGACGAATTCACGCTACTGCGCGCAGTCGGGCCGCAAGCAGGCACGGTGTTTACGCGTGAGAGCGGAGCGCGGCTATCGCGCGGTGTGCCGGGGCTTTATACGTACGACGGCTATCGCAACTTATTCGACAAGCGCCTTTCGGAAATTATCCAGATTGCCCGTGACAACGATGCATGGGTGATAGGCCGGTCCTATCTCGGCGACGCTCAAAAAACTGCTGACCTGATACGTTCCGCAGCCGGCGCCGACGACGCGCTGACCGACGCCGTGCGCCGTCAGTATCTGCTCGAATATGCGCAACAATAGGTAGGATGCGTTCCTCGGTGACATCCGCACTATATTATTAGCGGCACGAGCCTCGCGTTCGACCTAAAGATGCTGCGCGGCGACGCGGGAGACGACACTGACTCAAAGCCAGGCGCAGGCGGACGGCTCGTTGCGTCAGAAGGTTGCGAACCAGATCAGCGCGAAGGCCGACAAGACAGACACTTGGCATTCGTGCTTCGGAACGAGTCGAGCGCGAACTCGTCGACAGCCATTTCGCCGCACTGCGTGAAGTAGTGACCGGCAACACGAACCTGCAGCCCGGCGCCCAGCCTGTTGCCGCGGCGCAAGCCGACAAGACCGGGCTGGACGGAGTCGCCACATTGCTCAACGACTATTACACCGCGCTGACGATCTCGGACAACACGCTTGCCAACAACAGCATGCCGCCCGCGAGTGACGCGGCCGCCAAGCTGAAAATGACCGCCAACACGATGTCCGCGCCAATGCGCGCGGTGCTGCTGCAACTCGCGGCCAATGGTTCGCGCGAAGTGAAAATCGTGGCATTGGTCAATTGCTTTCGCGGCAGTTGCAGGCGGTCGTCGGCGATACTTGCCGGCTGATCGTCGAGGACAACTTCCCGTTCTCTCCAACGAGCGGGCGCGATGTTGGTATCGACGACTTCACGCGTGTGTTCGCACAGGGCAGCGTCATCGATGATTTCTTCAATAAGACGCTGGCGCCGTTCGTCGATACATCGGCCAACCCGTGGTGCTATCGCACGCTGCTAGCGCGACCGAACCGGTGCAGGGACGAGACCTCGTACCGTTCCAGAAAGCCAAGGTGATCCGCGACGTGTTTTTCAACGATCCGACGGAAGCAGATGGCCTGGAAGGCGAATATCCGTGTCATCGAGCTCGATCCAAACGTGATGAGCATTTCTCTCGACATTCTCGACATTGATGGTCAGACAATGCTGTACCAGCACCGACCAGTCACGCCGTTCGCCGTGACTTGGCCAGGACCGCGGGTGGCGCGCATGTCGAGTTGACCGCGAATCCGCGCATCAGACCGGACACGTCGACGATCACCGTGGACGGACCGTGCGCACTGATGCGATTGATCCAGAAGGGCCAAGTGACGGAAACGGCGAACCCGGGACGCACGCGCGTGGCGTTCACCCTGGATGGACGCAAGGCGGTGCTCAGCGTTCCGAATCCGCTGACAAGCGACGCATTGAAGTCATTTCAGTGTCCAAGCTCGATGCCCACCTTCGTGAGCCTGCCGGACACAGGCCCGCCGCCGGGCTTGCCAGCCGTACCAGCGGGTTCGCGGTCGACCGCGCGTTGATCGATGCATGACGCGCACATCGGTGTGCGCGACGGAATTCAGAAGGAAATTGTATGTATACCTCACGACAAGACCGGGTCGCCACGGTATCGGGCGCGGCGCTTCCTCAATGGGCTGGGCAGTCCGTGCTGTCGGTGACCTCGCTCGATGGACGCGAGAAACCCGGCAAGCTCTACGCTTACACCGTCACGCTCAAGACACGCATCATGCGCCGGCGCTGCCGGTCTACAAGGCGTGCGCTATGCTTGCCGCAGTTTGCCATGCCCGCGAGAATGAGGCCGTGATTCATGCCAGCAAGCTAAGCGGCACAGAGGTGTCCCTTGTCGCGTTCGACAACCCCGAGCAGTGCGGTTGGAGGAATTCGCGACGGTAATGATTCACTGTAAAGCAAGGTACCAGGCAACAACAAAGGTTGGGGAACTAATGTGGTCGGAAACAACATCGGCGTCAAGTGGTTCGACAACGCGGCTGCAGACCTTCACTTGCAAGTCTGCATGTACCGAGCGGATTTGGTCAATATAACAGTATTGAGCGAAGAATCTTAGTCCGTGGTTTGTGGCGAGGTCGAGGAATACCTAACATCCGGCGTTTGATCGGAACGCACTTCGAGCGTGGCACCCATCCGAAGCCCAAAGAGCGTAAAGATTCCACACACCTGCCCGCAATCAATAGACTTCCCTTGATCCGTGATGTCTAATACGCGTCGTCAATTTAGTTAAGTATTCTTACTACATCCATGCTGAAGCTTCCATGGAGACGCAGGGCCACCACTTCCGGCGGAGAGAGCGCCGAAAGAGCGGCGGACGCGCACGATGACGCTCAATAGTCTAAAGCGGACAACAACTGGTTCGACCTTCTCTCCGATGCAGACGACCAACTGAAGCACGAGCCGATCCTCGACTTCATCAGTGGAGCGTCCGAAGAAGCCGGCCTCGACCTGATGCGGACCGACAACGAGTCGGCCAGGAACCAGCCGTCGAACCCATCCGCAACGCTCAACGCGTCAAGAGAGTTGATCAACTCCCTGCAACGCCAGTATTGGCGCGTGCTGGCCGATCCGCATGACGTCCTGATGGGCTCATGGGCCTGGCAAGCGAACGAGCCCACGCTTGCACCAATGGTCGAGGCAGCCGAGCATGGTTGGCAGCCGCCGAAGGCATCGTCGCACTACGAACCGATCGAGGCGCTGCTTTCGGGGCTGCGCACGCTCGAAAACGCCTTCGGGCAGATGACCGCCGGCCAGGACGAGGTCGAAGTCGATGCTGCACCGGAGGTGTTGCGTCTCTTCGCGCCGGTCGAATACTACGCCGCCGAGGCACGCCGTCCTCCTGCGCTACCGCCCGCCCTGAACCGGCGCGAGCATCACACATTGTCGGTCGACAGCGCATTCGTGGCGCCGACGCGCGCCGACCACGAGGGATCACAGGACATCGCATAACATCGTTTGAACAACAAATCAAAGAAACGGAAGTGCATATTCGCGCGCAGCCGGCCAACGCCGCGCATTGCTGGACCTTGTTTCAACTGCTCTGCATGATTGGTGACTGGGCGCGCGCAGTTCAGCAGTTGCAAACGTGGGCGAAACTCGGCAAGGAGCAGGATCGTATGGCGCAGGTGTTTCGCGACTTGGTTCGAGCCGAGTGTTGGCGCGAAAAGGTGATGGCGGGTCTGGGCCCTCGTTCGTGCTGGAGCCGCCATCCTGGATCGACGGACTCGCTGATGCAGCGTGGCTGAGCGCTGAAGGCCGCATCGACAAAGCAGATGCCGCGCGCGAAGCCGCGCTCGATGCTGCGCCGCTAACCGCCGCGCGTACGCCGCAAGGCGTCGCCGAATGGGTGGCCGACAGCAATACTCGCCTCGGACCGGTGTTCGAGATCATCACCGCTGGGTGCCATTCGTCGACGTCGCAGCGTGGCATGTAACTCCGCCGAGCGCGCTCATCGATCTGATCTGGGCGCCATGTGTGCTGACGCTGACCGACGGCAGCATCGTGCGCGGCTTCGTCCCGGCTCGCTACGCGGGCTCGGAAAGGGGCTCCGACCTCATTCGCCGCGACGGGGAAACGATCTGGAGCGAAACCGGCCGCACCGGTGTCATCGCGCTTGGCCAGAAAACCTGGGCGACGGCGCAAGGCGACTTCGGCGTGTTCGACTGGCTGCTCGCCGATTTTGGTGTGCGCGCTACCGTCGATACATCCTCAGGCCAGGAAGCTGCGCATGACCCGTCCTAAAACCACGCCCCCGGACGACGGCAGCGGGAATCGCTCGCCGCGTCGCCCCGACGTGCGCATGATGCCGGCTCTGCTCGACCGCCTGCGCGACGACGCGCCGCGCAGCAAGACCGAGTCGCCAGACGAGTATGCGGTGTCGCGCAAGCAGATGCGCGACATCATCCAGCGCGACCTGACGTATCTGTTGAACACGACGAACATCGAGGACCAGATCGATCGCGAACATTATCCGCAAGCGGCGGATTCGACCATCAACTTTGGCATGCCTCCGTTCGCGGGCGGATCTCTGGCGTCGCTGAAATGGAGCGACATCGAGCAGACGCTGCGCCGCGTGATCGAGCGTTTTGAGCCGCGCCTGCAGCCCGACTCGCTCATCATCCGCGCGCTGTGAACGAGCCTGCGTCGGCCGCGCATCGCAATGTCCTGTCGTTCGAAGTTCGCGGTGAGATTCAGATGGACCCCTATCCACTCCAATTCATAGTGCAAAGCTCGCTTGATCTGGAGACAAGCCAGGTCAATGTAAACCGGGCACTCGGGGATTGAGCTGGCCGGCGCGCAAGCGAACAACCTGCCTACGCGCCGGCGCGGTGGCGAACACGACGAGACTTTCAATGGATCCTCGACTGCTGGACTATATTACAATCAGGAACTCATCTATATGCATGAACTTGCCACCGAGTTTGCGCAGGCGCATCCGAAGATCGCTCAACGGCTCGGCATGCAGGCCGGCGAGGTGACCGATCCGTATGTCGAACGGTTGATCGAATCGTTTTGCTTCATGGCCGCGCGGACGCAACTCAAGCTCGATGCCGAGTTTCCGCGTTTCACCGGTCGGCTGCTCAAGGTGACCTATCCGAACTACGTCGCGCCAACGCCATCCATCGCGGTCGCCCCCGCGTCTTTCCCGGTGATGAGGACGGCTCGCTGATCAAGGGTTACCAGGTGCCGCACGGCACCACCTTCACGTCGAAAGTTCCCGAAGGCGAGAAGACCACCTGCCTCTTCACGAGCAGCCAGAATGTTACCGTCTGGCCGGTGCGCATCACGGAGGCGCGCCTGACCGGCGTGCCTCCAGACATTCCGTCGCTGAACCGCTACGTGCCGCCCGACAGGCAGGTGCGGAGCGCGCTTCGTTTGAAGCTCGCGACCACGCACGATATCAGTTTCCAGGGCATCAAGGGTCTCGATCGGCTACCGGTGTATCTCGCCGGTGATGAGCAGGTTGCGTCGCATCTCCATGAACTGATGCACACGTCCAGTCTCGCGACCGCGATCGCCGCGCCGGGCCAGTTCGGGTCGACGTCGCATCGTCCGTGTTTTGTGACAGAGAACGCGGTCGACCACGATGGTTTGCGCACTGACCAGAATCTGTTGCCGTTGACGTGGCCGAAATTTCACGGCCACAACCTGCTGCACGAGTACTTCGCATGCCCTGCGCGTTTCTGGTTTTCTTTTAATTTAGAACTCTTAACAAAATGAAGAAAAAGCCCGTTATAACCCTTGACGAATGCTCTTAACCTGCTATTGTTTTGACGATGAAAGGGACACGGTATCCCGGGCGCAAACCGCTCGACAATCGGACGGTGCTCACAGGCCCCCTCTTCGTCTTGCAGACCGGCCTGCGGTGCGACCTACTACCTCGTAAGAGGGGCTGCGGCAGCGGTATGAGTTGCTGGCGCCGCCTGCGTGACTGGCTGGCGGCGGGCCGTCTAGGACCAGTTGCACAAGCTGTTGCTTGCGCGGCTACGCGCCGCCGACCAACTCGACTGGTCTCGCGTCATCGTCGACTCCTCTTCA
>JAQFVJ010000113.1 GCA_029439525.1 Caballeronia sp. BR6202001591004 | reverse complement strand
CGCGAGCACAACAAAAATCCGAAGCCGATCAAGTGGAAGTATGACGATCCTTCGCCTCGGATCCACCCGGTGCCAAATCAATCACGCAGTCGACTAGTAAAAGCGGAAGTGCGCGCCGGACGGTGCAGGAAGGCGTGAAACGAGCATCACACTGCGGTGCAAGAAAAAGCTGCGCCGCCTCGCATTATGCGAGGCGGCGCAGCTTATTTCACTTACCTTTCTCTCAGGTCCTCGCGTCACAAGTCGGTTGCAGCGCTCGATGTCGCACAACCGCCGTACACTAGCTCGATGCATATCATTTTACCATTTATTTGTTTATCAGTTTGATAAGTTATTTCGTGCACTTTCGACATAACGGAATGTTATAATGGTCTGCTTAAACGCCCAAATTACCGATATCTTGGGAACGCTTACAAGGTCTCTGTCCATGGCGAAGAAACAGCTCGTCGATGCCTACTTTCGCGTCCTGAACCTTGCACAAGCGGTTCAGGCGCTGCCTTCGGTGTCCAAGCTCGACGCCGCCGAAGAGCGACTGCTCGAAGCGCTCACCGCCGCGTGGCACGCGGGCCGCACGCTCACGGTTACCGAGACCATGGCCTTGTTCCGTGGCGGGCGCCCCGGCCACCGTGCATCGCAAGCTCACGCGTCTGAAGGAACAGGGCCTCGTCACCCTCGACGAAACCAGTGCCGACCAGCGCACTAAAACCGTCGTGCCGACCGAAAAGGCGCTCGCCTATTTCGAGAAGCTTGCAGCCTGCCTTGAAGAAGCGAAGGAAGCGCCAGGCTTCGAAGAAGAAGTAAGGAATAGCATGCCCGGGCGCGTTTCCTGGCATCGGGTTATTCTCGATGCGAGCCGAATCGAATCGATCGCGAGGAGCCGAATGATCTTCCTTCTGACGCTTGCCCGAACGCGAGCGAAACCATGAGCCGCCGCGTGATCGATCGACGTGGCTTTCTGCGCGTGGCTGCCGCGCGGCGCTCGGCGCACGTCTCACACATTCCGCCACTGCGGCCCCCTCTCCCGAGCTCCGGATCATGCACAAGCGCCCGATTCCGTCGAGCGGCGAGCCGTTCGATCGTCGGCTGCGGCACGTGGCGAACCTTCGATGTCGGCGACGATGCCGCGCGCCGCCGTGAACTCACCGAAGTCCTGCGCGTGCTGTTCGCCGCGGGCGGCTGCTCGGTGCGATTTATCGCCGATGTACGGGTCGTCAGAAGCCGTCGCGGGCGCGCTGCTCGCGGACATGCACGTGCGCGACAAGGCCTTCGTCGCGACCAAGGTCTGGACCTCGGGTCGCGAGGCCGGCATCGCGCAAATGGAGGCATCGCTGCGCTACTTCGACCCGGACGCGGCGTCGCCCGCATCGATCTGATGCGATCCACAATCTGCTCGAAGGCATCGAAACGCTGCGCGCGAAGCCCGCTGAACGCAATCGACCTCGGCGTGGCCTGCGCTCAGCCTTCGACGGGCCGCGCGTCGAGCCGCCCGATCAGTTACGGCGCTTCGACCTTCAGCGCAAGCAGGCCGTCCGCGCGCATCTTGCCCATGTTGACGGCGGCGATCGGCTTGCCGCCTTCGCGGTCCATTCGCAGAAGCGGTAGCCGGAATACACCATCAGCGACGAGCCGAGCACGAGCATCGCGTCGGCCTCATCGAGCGAATGCACCGCGTCCTGGACAAGTTCGCGCGGCGCGCTCTCGCCGAAGAACACCACATCCGGCTTTAGCACGCCGCCGCAGCGCGTGCAGCCGGGCACTTCGAACGCGCCCGAAGTCGAGATCCTCGATATGGCGCGTCGCCATCCGGCACGGCGCCGCCGTGTAGCCGACGAACTCCGGATTGGCCGCCTCCAGCATTCGCTGCACCGCCGTGCGCGTATGCCGCTCGCCGCAACCGATGCAGCGCACGCGGCCGATATTGCCGTGCAGTTTGATCACATCAGGATTGCCCGCCCGCGTATGCAGGTCATCGACATTCTGCGTCACCAGCCGATGCACCCGCGAACGCGCCGCCAGCGCCCGCACCGCGTGATGCGCCGCATTCGGCTGCGCGCCCAGGCTAGTGTCGATCGTGCCGGACCGCATTTCCTTCCGCCGATCCGGAATTCCACAAGCGCGAAGCGACGCTGCTCGCGAGCCGCAACGCAACGCCCGAAGACTTCGAGACCGTGCTCGCCGCGATGCGCGCAGGCGAAGTGCCGACCGATGCGCTCAATACGCATCGGCTGGCGCTTAACGATGTGCCCGAGCGCTTTTCGTTGCTGCTGGACCCGAAGGCGGGCGTGGTGAAGGCGAGCCGTCGAGTGCTGATGCGGTTTCGTTTGCGTTGAAGCTTCAGTCGGGCCGCGCGCGTACGTGGCGTGGCCTGCCCTGCGCGTCGTGCCACAGCTCGGCGCTCTTGCACCAGATTTCGTACTGGGGCGGGAGCGGAAATAGCCCGGTTTCATCGAAGAGGCTGGTCGGCACCTCGATTTCGTCCACCCCGTCGAAGGCCAGATAGATCGGCGAGCCGCATGTCGGGCAGTGATGACGCCTGCCCGTTTCCGAACTCGGCCACGCGAGCGTGTCGCCCGTTATCTCCACTGCGTCGCGCGCGAAGATTGCGTAGACGCCGAACGGCGCGCCGTGGATGCGCCGGCACGTGATGCAATGGCATAGGTTCACTTCCTTCGGCGCGTCGTTCACCTGAAGCACGCGGACGGCGCCGCATGCGCAGCAGCCTTCGTGTCGTTGGCGATGGTTGTTCATGCGTTGTCTCTTTTTTTCTCGATCTATTTCCGCTCAAGAATACGTGCGGCGGCCTGGCGTCGTCCACGTCTCGATTCGGACTTCGAAATTCTTTTTCGGCGCGCGGACGTTGGTTAAGCTGAACAGTACACGCCTCCTATTCGTATTTCGATGCTGGAGCACGCTTCTTGCTAAGCGTGGTTTGTAACGATTCTGCGCCATGCATCCATCCGATGCGCGGCGGCATACGGCGCGCCTTTTCCCACACGGCGTTCAAAACCATCCTATCGCGGAGGTTGCTATGAAGTCGCTGCAATCCGATGACCCGTCACCGATCCGATGACCCGTCACCGGCCAACGGCGCGCCGGTTCGTCGAAGCTGGAAGACGACGTGGCTAAAGCGGTCGCTGCATATAGCGCTCATCGCGACGATCGCGGCCTGCGGAGGCGGCGGGTCGAGCACGACGGCGAACAACGCGACGGGGACGTCTTCGGGATCGGGAAGCGGCACATCGGCGGGGGGCGGGAGCGGAACAGGAACAGGCACCGGTACGACAACTCCGAGGCACGAACCCGGGCACGGGTACGTGCACACCCGCCACACCCGCCGTCATCCCCACCGATGTCCTGATGCATCACAACGATCTCGCGCGCAGCGGCCAGATGCTCGTGGAAACCACTCTCACGCCGGCGAACGTCAACGCATCGAGCTTCGGCAAGCTGCGCATGCTGTAGACCGACGGCCGCGTCGACGCGCAACCGCTCTATGTCACGAACCTCGCCATCGGCGGCACGGCGCACAACGTCGTCTATGTCGCGACCGAGCACGGCAGCCTTTACGCGTTCGACGCCGACACCGGCGCGCAACTCTGGAAAGTCTCGCTGCTCCTGTCCGGCGAAACATCCGACCACGACCAGCTGCCAGGATTTCTCGCCGGAAATAGGCATAACGGCAACGCCGGTCATCGACCGCAACCGTGGTCCCAACGGCACGCTCTACGCAGTCGCGATGAGTTCGGACGCCAATGGTCCAGGCACATCATCGGCTGCACTCAATCGACCTCGCGACCGGCGCCGAACTGTTCAGCGTACCGAAGGAGATCGCCGCCACCTATCCCAGCAACGGCACGAACAGCGTGAACGGCGTCATCACGTTCGATCCCGCGCTGCACACCGAACGCGCGGCGCTCACGCTCGTCAATGGCAAGCTCTACATGGGATGGGCCGCGCCACTGCATGTCCAGACCGTACACCGGCTGGGGGCCTATAGCGCCGACACGCTGGCGCAGATCGGCGTCATCAATATCACGGCGAACGGCGCGCAAGAGTCGATCTAGATGGCCGGTTCCGGCATAGCGTCGGACGGCACGTCGGTGTACTTCATCGACGGCAACGGCTCCTTCACGCCGACGCTCAACGCACAAGGCTTTCCGGTCGACGGCAATCTCGCCAACACTTTCATGAAGATGTCGCTCGCGCCGAACCTGCGAATCGTCGACCACTTCGCGACGGTGAACAACGTCACGCAAGCGGCCAACGACGAGGACTTCGGCTCGGGCGGCCCGCTCCTGCTGCCCGATCAGACCATGGCCGGCGGCACCGTCAAGCATCTCGCCGTCGGCGCGAGCAAGGACAACAAGATCTACGTCGTCGACCCCGACTCCATGGGCAAGTACAACCCGAACGTCAACGGCAACTGGCAGACGCTGGTGGGCACGCGGCGAGCGGCATCTGGGCTCGGCTGCGTACGCCAACGGCGTGGTTGTACTTATGGCGGCCTGGAGTCGCTGCCCATCACCAACGCTATGCTTGCGACGACCGCGGCATCCAGAACGCCGACGACCTTTCCTTATCCCGGCACGACACCCGCGATCTCCGCGAACGGCGCGGCGAATGGCATCGTCTAGGCCGCAGAAAAGCACGACCGGCGCACTGCATGCGTACGATGCGACGAATCTCGCGCGCGAGCTATCAACAGCAATCAGGCGGGCACGCGGGAGGGCAACAAGTTCATCACCCCGATGATCGCGCAGGGAAAGGTTTTCGTGGGCACACAGACGGGCGTGGCAGTGTTCAGGTTACTGCATTGATGCGCCTCCGCGCCTCGCGCTCATGCGCGGAGACATGCTCGCGCGTTTTGCATTCGATCGGATTGAATGCGGCATGCAAAATCCCAGCGCGAGCCGAGTCGCCGTTGCATGCAAAACGCAAAATGCAAAAAGCGCTCGAGCCGAAGCAGGGCGCTTCCTCATCAGCGTCTGAGTATCAACGAACGAAATACCCGCGATTCTGCATGCAATCGCTGTACGCGCGCCAATAATAGCGGACCATCGGCGGCTCGGGCGGCGGCAGCGGCGACATCTTCATGTCGCCGCTAAGAATGAATGGCATCCGACACATCCGATGCCGCGAGCGTCGCCGATGACGGTATCGCGGCAGACGCGCCTTGCGGTCCGGCCGCACCGCCGCCACGGTCGCCGAAGCGCCCGATGCGGCGCCGGAACCGCCGCACCATTCGCGCCCTTCGCGTCCGGCGTCCCGGATGCGCCCGCGGCAACCGCGGCGGAAGCACCTGATGCCGCGAGTGCGCCCGAAGCCGTCGGTGGCAAGGGTGGCGCGACCGGGTCGGGGTTACCATCGTGCGAGAGGATACGGTGTCGTTCGGCGGCGTCTACGACTCGTGCGCCATCACGACTTTCGTCGTCTGATTGGCATAGGCATAACAGGCGGCGTTGTCCACGGCCTGCTGCCCGGCGCTCTGACTGCATCCGGGCAAGGTGGCTGCTGCGCAAACGCGCCGCCGCAGGTGACGAGCAAGACGAATCCCGCGTAAGTGGGAGGTCTCATTGGCGTATTGTTCCCCGATGCGGTGTTTTTAGTCGTTGCAGCTCGACCGCCTTCGCCGTGAATCAGCCTCCCAACCAGCAAGGCGGCGCGAGTCTGCGCCGGGCCTGTGTCTAGGATACCGAGACTGCGCAAGCATCCACGCCAGAAACACCGCCATCTTCAGCCAATTTTTCAGACCGGCGGCGGATTCGCCCGCCGATGCGCTGGTGCGCATCCGATCTTCTTGACATCGGCGTTGACGAACAGGTTCTTCGCCACCTGCACGCCGACGCCGCCCAGTCCGCCGATGCTCGACGTCACCTGATGGCGCGAGGTGCCAAGAATGAGTTCGACGCCGATATCGTCGCGGATCATGTACGTGAAGTCCAGCTCCGGCACAATCGCGTTGTTCACATCGACGTTGAGCGTGCCGAGCGCGCCGCCCGCCGTCACCTGCGGCATGATGCTGATGGCGCGCAGACGCACGAGCCAGTCGCCCGCATGAATGCCGCCACCCGTGAAATGTCGATGCGTCGTCGCCCGCTGCCTGCGCCGCGCCTGCGAACAAAGCTACACAGGCGAGAAGAACCCCACTCCGAGATGCTTTTTCATATTCCAACGTTTTAAAGCTGGAATTGTCCCGGCGTGTCTCGAGCGCGCGTTTGATGCGAGTCAACAACGCGCGAATGGTGCAAACGCGCCACATGAAAGCTTGCGCTGCGACAAAGAGCGAGCGCGCGATCAGGCCCGCGCCTTGCTAAAAAAAGAGTAAAGCGCAGAACAATGGGAAGACGAGATGAAACCCACGATCAGCGTGCTGGGGCGCACCGCCGGAATCCTGCTAGGCGGCACGATCGCCGTCGTGGCGAGCGCCCAGCAGCCGAACAAGCTTCAGTACGACAGCACGCCCGCCTAGGAGCACAACACGACGACGCCCGCGGCGGCCGCAGCCAACGCGAGCGATGCGCTCAAGACGCGTCCCGGCAAGCAGTCCGCCGGCGAGGAGAAGGCGCCGGGCCGTCCGAATGGCCTGGGCATGGATTCCGGCGCAGCCAAGATGGGCACGAAGCAATAAACGACACAATAAGCTCAGGCATCGGCTGACTTATCGGGCACGGCCAGCCCGAATATCGCGAGCGCGTGTCCGTATCCTTCGCTTCATCGGTGACGTGCACGGATGTACCACTTTTCGGCGCATCGTCGATATGCTCGCCGAACCACGAAACGTCTTTCCGACGCTCTGCCACGTAGGCGCGCCAGCCCTCCGCGTTGTCATCGAAGAGATCGTGTCTGACCGTGTCGGCGAACATTTCGCGATTAAGCTCCGCATCGAGCAAGGCTTTCGGCCACATGAAAATGCGCCCGATGTGTGCCGGATCAGTTCGCGCGGCGTCATGTTTTCGTCAATGAAGGCGAGCCACGTGAATTCCGCGAGCGCATCGTTGCCAGGCAAAGCCGCGCCGATGCTCGCGTAATCGTTAGCGCATTGGCTCACGTAAAACACCGTCTCCAGCACATCGCCCAGATGCAGCAGCAATGCACGTCGTTTATAGGGATCGTTTACCCCGACTTCCTGTTTCGTCATTCGCTGTTTCTTCAGATATGTCGAGGGATGGTTCGGTTGCGGCGTCGATGCGCGCATTGAGCCCGCATGTCGTCTTTTCATACGCCGCGCGTGTCTCAATTTTAACGAACCTGCTGCAACACGCTCGAATCGCATCATCCTTCGACGAAGCGCGGCTTGAAGCTCGCGCGGTAGTCATTCGGTGTGACGCCCAGGCGTCGCATAAACACGATCCGCATACGATCCGCCGTGCCGAAGCCGCATTCATACGCAACGGTCTTGAGCGGCGCATCACTGCTTTCCAGCGCGTTGCGTGCCGCATCGACGCGCGCGCTCGACGAATTCATGCGGCGTCATCCGCGCGAGCTGCACGAACGCACGCGCGAAACTGCGCTCGCTCATTCCCGCGACGCGCGCCGATGTGCTTCATCACATGCGGCTGCACCTTCGCAACGGGCGAGGTGTCATCGACGGGCGCGCTCAGATAGGGGGCTGAATTGCGATTGACCGCCGCGCCGCTGAGCGAACACCACGAGACGTTTCGCCACCGCGAGCGCGACTTGCGCACCGTGATCTTCCGCGACGAGCGCGAGCGCCACGTCGATTCCTGCCGTCACGCCCGCTGACGTCACGAGATTCCCGTCGCACAATGCGATCCAGCTCGACGCGTGCCTTTGGAAAGCGTTCGGCGGGTTGCCGCGCGTTCTGCCAGTGCGTCGTTACGTTGCGTCCATCGAGCAGGCCCGCGTGGCCGAGCACGAATGCGCCCGTGCAGATCGAGCCGTAGCGTGGACATTGCGCGGCGATGGTCGCGAGCCAATGCGTCAATTCAGTATCGGGCGCGGCGACAGGCAGACTCGGGCCGCCCGCGACGAGCGCGATATCGAAACGCTTCGTCGCTTCGCGGAAACTTAGATCGGCAAGCAGACGTGTGCCGTTCGACGCCCGCACTTCGCGCAAACCGGGACCGACGAGCACGATCTCGTAACGGTCGCCGTCATCGATGAAGGCGTTCGCCTCCGCAAATACATCGACGGGACAGGCGACATCGAGCACCTGCACGCCTGAAAGATGGCTATCGCGACTGTGCGCATCGCATTGAATGTATGTGATTGGCGGGTGGCAGAGGACGACGTGCGCCTGGCGGCAGATTTCGATGTCTCGTTGCGATTGTCGCGCGGGCCTTCATTGACGACACTCATAGCCATCGCAACGCTGTGCCTGCGGATTCTAGCAACGCATGCACCGGCATGCACGAGCATGCCTTCATCACCGAACAAGGAGCTATTTTCATGAGCGAAATCATCGCGGGCATCAACATTCCCGACCGCCAGATGGCGCGTGGAGCCACGCAACTCGTACGCGACACCGAGCCGGATCTGCTCTATCACCACTCGCGCCGCGTGTTCCTGTTC
>JAQFVJ010000112.1 GCA_029439525.1 Caballeronia sp. BR6202001591004 | reverse complement strand
CCGCGACGGTGGGACAACCCGCTTCCGACACGAGCTCGGCGTCGGTGCCAGCGAGAATCGGCGCGAGCAGCTTGTCGATTTCTCCGGGCGGCGTGTTCACATTCAGTTCGCGCACTTCGATTTCTTGAATCGGGCGCGTCGTGCCGACTTTCTTCAGGAACGCGCGCGTGGTTTTCGCGTTTTCGTCGATGTAATAGCCGAGCGCCGCCGCCTGCGCGCGCACACCGGCTCAGGCAAAACGTGCGCGAGCGCGTCGCCGAGCGTGTTTGGAATCAGATAGAGAACGCCGCTCATGCCCATGCTCCCAGAATCGGAAAGCCCGCCGCGCGCAACATGCGCGTGAATTCGATCAGCGGCAGGCCGATCAGCGCGGTCGGATCGTCGGACTCGATCGCGTCGAGCAGCGCGATGCTAAGGCCTTCGGACTTGGCGCTGCCCGCGCGGTTGTAGGGCGTTTCGGCGCGCAGATAGGTTTCGATTTCAGCGTCGGAGTAATCGCGGAAGCGCACGCGCGTCACGATGTTGGCGGACTGGACGGTATCCGTGCGGCTGTCCAGGAGGCTCAGCGCGCTGTCGAATTCGCGGCGCGTTCGCGCATCGCCCGAAGCTGCGTGACGGCGTTCTCGTGCGTGCCGGGTTTGCCGATTTGCCGGCCATCGAAGGTGGCAACCTGATCGGAGCCGATCACGAGTGCGCCCGCGGCATCCGCGGAATCGGTCAAAAGCGACACGCGCCTTGGCGACCGACAGGCGCAGCACAGTCTGTTCAGGCGATTCGCCAGCGAGGGCGTCTCGTCGACATTCGGCGAGACGCCCTCGAAAAGCACGCGCAGGCGCTCGAGCAACTCGCGGCGATACCGCGAACTGGACGCCAGCACGAGGCGCGGCGGGGCCGGTGGGGCGTTAGAAACGTCGGACAATGAAATGATTTCAGCAAAAACAGGTAAAAAATCGGGCGTATCGTAGCGCTACTGTTGCGCGTCCGTTAAGTGTTTGACTCGAAAGAATAAAGCCGTTATAATTTAAGTGGGTGTGTTCTGGTGACTGTGTCCAAATGGTCGAGTCGGACAGCAATAATCGATGAATCCGCGGTGGAAATCAAGGCGAAAATCGGCAAGGAGGCACGGTGGCCCGGCTTCGCTGGCGCCATTTTCAGCGCGCTGCACAAGTGGTTCTGGCAACCCTGCCTGCATCGAAGCAGGGTTTGGCGGCGCATACTGGGCACACGCTGGAAGTGGAAGCACTAACCCCAGCACACAGGCCAAGCTAGGAACCATGCAGGAGCGCACATGACTGAATGGCAAACCTGTGAGCCCCGCCTATCTGCGCGCGCTTGACATCTATGAATGCGCCAAGAGCGGCAGACAGGCTGCTGGCGCGCTGCGCGTTTCCCAGATGCCGCGTATGTATGTTAGCCGAAGTGCCGGCCGATGTGCCACACCGCGACACCGTGTTTACCTGGCAGGCCTAGGCTCGACCCAGCCGGAATTGCAGGACGATGGCACGGATGCGTTGCAGCCGTATCTGCGTCTCGCGGCACGACGCGGTATGGCTGGACGTGCCAGCGCTGTTTTACACTGTATTCGCAGCATCTCGATGTCGACGCGACGTATCGGATCGTGGCGACGGAGGAAGAAGCAGACGAATATCCGTTCGACGACGATGAAGTGGAAGTGATCGTTGGCTCGCGCCAGTTCGATCTCGTCGACTTGATCGAAGAGGAGTTGTTGTCCTTGCCGCTTGTGCCCAAGCACAACGTCTGTCCCGAAACGCACGAAAACCTCGTTTCGAGCGCAATCGATAAAGAAACGGACGACGAAGCAGGCAAGGATGGCGAGGACGAGGTTGAAAAAACCGAATTTTTTTGGCCGTGCTGGAAAAGCTCAAGTCGGGCGGTCCGGACGGCAAGAAGCACTGATCTGGCGATGCGGTGCAGATGCACCGCATTCTGCCTTCCGCTTCGAGCGGTGGGCCGCGAGGCCCTGAAGTTCCTCCGCCATCGCGGAGAGGTAGGCCCTGTGTTAGAATTCGCAAAATTTTTCTGGAGTAATCATGGCAGTTCAGCAAAACAAGAAGTCGCCGTCGAAGCGCGGCATGCACCGTTCCCACGACTTCCTGACGGGCGCGCCGCTGGCCGTCGAGCCGAGCACGGGTGAAGTGCATCTGCGTCACCACGTGAGCCCGAACGGATACTACCGTGGCAAGAAAGTCGTCAAGACGGAGAACGACTAAGCGTTCATCGTCATTTGGGCTGCATGCGCGCCACCGTCTCGCGGTCGGTCGCGCGTGACAGGCTTTTGACACTTTCCCGGTACGACAAAAAAGCGGCATTCTTTGCCGCTTTTTTGTGTCCGAAAATCGTCGCTTTCCATGACCGTAAAGATAACTATTGACTGCATGGGGGGCGACCACGGTTCGACCGTGACTGTGTCTGCTGCCGTCAATTTTGTGCGCTCGCATGCCGATGCGCATCTGATGCTCGTCGGCATCGAGCAGGCGATCCGCGCCCAGCTCAAGAAGTGCAAGGCGCTCGACGAGCCGCGGCTGACCGTCGTCGCCGCGTCCGAAGTCGTCGCCATGGACGATCCGGTCGAGGTCGCGCTGCGCAAGAAGAAAGATTCATCGATGCGCGTCGCCCTGAATCTCGTCAAGGACGGCCAGGCGCAAACCTGCATTTCCGCCGGCAACACCGGCGCGCTGATGGCTGTCTCCCGCTATGTGCTGAAGACACTCGCGGGCATCGAACGTCCTGCTATCGCGTTCGCCATGCCGAGCCAGAAGGGCTACACCACGGTGCTCGATCTCGGCGCCAACGTCGATTGCGAGCCGGAGCATCTGCTCCAGTTCGCCGAGATGGGCCATGCGCTCGTGTCGGCCATCGAAGGCCGCGGGCGTCCGACCATCGGCTTGCTCAATATCGGCGAAGAAGTTATCAAGGGTAACGAAACGATCAAGCGCGCGGGCGAGTTGCTGCGCGCGAGCACGCTCAATTTCTACGGCAACGTGGAAGGCAACGACATCTATAAAGGCACAACAGACGTCGTCGTGTGCGATGGCTTCGTCGGCAATGTCGCGCTGAAGACCTCCGAAGGTCTGGCCAAGATGCTCGCCGATATCATCAAGGAAGAGTTCAGTCGCTCGCTTGCGTCGAAGCTGATGGCGCTTGTCGCCATGCCGGTGCTCAAACGTTTCAAGCGGCGTGTCGATCCCGCGCAATACAACGGTGCGGCGTTGCTCGGATTGCGCCATCTCGTCATCAAGAGTCACGGTTCGGCGGAAGCCTTCGGGTTTGAGTGGGCCATCAAACGCGGGTATGATGCCGTCAAAAATGGTGTGCTCGAACGCCTCGTGAGCGCGATGGAGGAGAATGCGCCTCCGACCCGCGAGGCCGCATCCGATGCGCCCACTCGCGAAGGCACGCCCGATGCCGCGGCAGACGCGGCCAAAGCAGCGCCGGCATCGCAGAATCCGCCGGACGGTATTGCGCTACACTCGAAGGCATAATGGCTCAATCCAATCTATACGCTCGCGTGCTCGGCACCGGCAGCTATTTGCCATCCGAGCGCGTCACGAATCAGGCATTGGCGGACCGTCTCGCGGCGCAAGGCGTCGAGACGAGCGACAAATGGATCGTCGCGCGAACCGGCATCCACGCACGCCACTTCGCCGCGCCCGATCAGACCACCAGCGATCTCGCGCTCATCGCATCGAAAAATGCGATCGAAGCCGCGGGCATCGATCCGCAGGCGATCGACCTCATCATCGTTGCGACCTCGACGCCGGACTTCGTGTTTCCCAGCACGGCGTGTCTGTTGCAGAACAAGCTCGGTATCAGGAACAACGGTGCTGCCTTCGACGTGCAGGCTGTGTGCTCGGGTTTCGCGTATGCTGTCGCAACAGCGGACGGTTTCATTCGCAGCGGCATGCATCGCACCGCGCTCGTGGTCGGCGCGGAGACGTTCTCGTGCATTCTCGACTTCAAGGACCGAACGACCTGCGTGCTGTTCGGCGACGGCGCGGGCGCGGTCGTGTTGCAGGCTTCAGATCAGCCGGGCGTGCTGTCTAGCGCGCTGCACGCGGACGGCAGCTACTCCGACATTCTCTGCACGCCGGGCAATGTGAACGGCGGCGTCGTGTCAGGCAGCGCGTTCCTGTACATGGACGGTCAGGCTGTCTTCAAACTCGCAGTCAACGTGCTGGAAAAAGTGGCCGTCGAAGCGCTCGACAAAGCGCAACTCACGCCCCAGGACATCAACTGGCTGATTCCGCATCAGGCCAACATCCGCATCATGCAGAGCACCTGCCGCAAGCTGCATCTTCCACAGGAGCGCATGGTCGTGACAGTGGGCGAGCACGGCAACACGTCGGCGGGATCAATTCCGCTCGCGCTCGACGTCGCGGTGCGCGATGGCCGCATCAAGCGCGGTGACAACATTCTCATCGAAGGCGTGGGCGGCGGCTTCACCTGGGGCGCGTCAGTCATTTGTTACTGATTCGCTTAAACGTTTCCTCTACCCATTCATAACTGATCCCTTCTCACTGTCGACCCCGCGCGCTGTCTGAGCGCGCGGTCCATGAGGACATCGCGGATCATTCCAATTCAACGAGGACGATATGAAATTTGCGTTCGTTTTTCCGGGCCAGGGCTCGCAATCGATTGGCATGCTGAACGCATTCGCCGATCACGCCATCGTGCGTGAAACGGTGCAGCAGGCCTCCGACGTGCTGGGGCAGGATCTCGGCAAGCTGATCGCCGAAGGCCCCGCCGAAGAACTGAACCTCACGACCAACACGCAGCCCGTCATACTGACCGCGGCCTACGCGGTCTATCGCGTGTGGGAACAGGAAACCGGTCTGAAGCCCGCGCTGGTCGCAGGCCACAGCCTCGGCGAATACACCGCGCTGGTGGCGGCGGGCGCGCTCGCATTCGCGGATGCCGTGCCGCTCGTTCGCTTTCGCGCGCAAGCGATGCAAAGCGCGGTTCCCGTCGGTCAGGGCGGCATGGCCGCGATCCTCGGCCTCGACGACACCGTTCGCGCCGTCTGCGTGGAAGCGTCGTCGGCGGGAGTCGTTGAAGCGGTGAATTTCAACGCGCCCGCGCAAGTCGTGATCGCCGGTTCGAAAGCGGCCGTCGAGAAGGCGTGCGAAGTGGCCAAGGCGAAGGGCGCCAAGCGCGCGCTGCCGCTGTCGGTATCGGCGCCATTTCATTCGTCGCTGCTCAAGCCGGCGTCCGACCAGTTGCGCGGGTATCTCGCCAAGGTCGAGATCAAGGCGCCGCAGATTCCGCTGATCAATAACATCGATGTAGCGACAGTTTCCGATCCCGCCGCGATCAAGGATGCGCTCGTGCGTCAGGCGGCGGGTCCGGTGCGTTGGGTCGAGTGCGTGCAGGCGATGGCCAGGGACGGCGTGACGCACGTCATTGAATGTGGTCCGGGCAAGGTGCTCGCGGGCCTGACTAAGCGCATCGACGGCAATCTGGTCGGCGAGTCGATTTACGATTCGGCATCGCTGGAAGAGACGCGCAAACTGATCGCAGGCTGAGGAACACGACATGAATCTGGATAATCAAGTAGCCATCGTCACGGGCGCGTCGCGCGGCATCGGACGCGCCATCGCGCTGGAACTGGCGAAGCAGGGTGCCACCGTGATCGGCACCGCGACCAGCGAAAGCGGCGCGGCTGGCATCAGCGAAGCATTGCAGCGGGCCGGCGTGAAAGGCCGTGGCGCGATGTTGAACGTCAACGACGCAGCCGCCGCCGATGCGTTCATCGACGCGACGGTCAAGGAATTCGGCGGACTCAACATTCTCGTCAACAATGCCGGCATCACGAAGGATCAGCTCGCGATGCGCATGAAGGACGACGAATTCGACGCCGTCATCGACACCAATCTGCGCGCGGTGTTTCGTTTGTCGCGCGCCGTGCTGCGCCCGATGATGAAAGCGCGCGGCGGGCGCATCATCAACATTACGTCTGTGGTCGGCTCGTCGGGCAATCCGGGGCAGGCAAACTACGCGGCGGCGAAGGCCGGCGTCGCGGGCATGACGCGCGTGCTGGCGCGCGAGATCGGCAGCCGCGGCATCACGGTGGATTGCATCGCGCCGGGTTTCATCGATACCGACATGACCAAGGTGCTGCCCGAAGAACAGCGCACCGTGCTCACCGCGCAGATTTCGCTCGGCCACCTCGGCAGCCCGGACGATATCGCGCACGCCGTGGCGTTCCTTGCCTCGCCGTTCGCCGGCTACATCACCGGCACGACGCTGCATGTGAACGGCGGCATGTATATGTAGGGTGATGTAATAGGCATTTCGCGAAATTTCGCTTAATATCCGCGCCGGGACGAGCGCGCAAAATGCTCTGATGCCACGATGCGCACCGCTTCCAGCGCGGCAGAAGAAAAACTTTGCGAAGCCTCCGGCAGCCTCTTGATGAAGCGCAGCGGACGGCAGAGCATGGAACTGACGCGCCGTATTGTTCGGGTCCAAACCTGATAAAATGTGCGCACTCGCAATTTTGAACTTTTTCCCCTCGGAGGGCTGCATGGACAACATCGAACAGCGCGTGAAGAAGATCGTCGCCGAACAACTGGGTGTGGCGGAAGCCGAAATCAAGAACGAGGCATCGTTCGTGAACGATCTGGGCGCTGACTCGCTCGATACCGTCGAACTCGTGATGGCGCTGGAAGACGAATTCGGCATGGAAATTCCCGATGAAGAGGCCGAAAAGATCACCAAGGTTCAGCAAGCGATCGATTACGCGCGCGCCAACGTCAAGGCTTAAGGCCCGACGCGACAACGACCCGTCGCTCTTCGAGATTGAAGGAACGTCGCTGCGAAGATCGATATATAACAGCCACAGGGCACACAGGGCGGTTTCCTGTGGCCGCTGTGGCTTTTTGTTTTTCGTCATTCTCATAAGGGGTTACCGTGAGCCGTCGTCGAGTTGTTGTTACAGGCCTTGGGCTCGTTTCGCCTGTTGGCAATACCGTTGTCGACGGCTGGGCCAATCTGGTCGCGGGCAAGTCGGGTATAGCCAATATCACGAAGTTCGACGCCACCAACTTTTCCACGCGTTTCGCGGGCGAAGTCAAGGGCTTCAACATCGAGGACTACATGCCCGCCAAGGAAGCGCGCCATATGGATACCTTCATCCATTACGGCTTCGCGGCCGGCGTGCAGGCCATGCAGGACAGCGGTCTCGAGATCACCGACGATAATAACGCCGAGCGCGTGGGCGTGGTGGTTGGTTCTGGCATCGGCGGCCTGCCGATGATCGAAATCACGCAGACCGAGCTGCTCAATCGCGGCCCGCGCCGCCTCTCGTCGTTCTTCGTGCCGGCGTCCATCATCAACATGATCTCGGGACATCTGTCGATCCGCTTCGGCCTGAAAGGCCCGAACCTGTCGATGGTGACGGCCTGCACCACGGGTCTGCACTGCATCGGCGAGGCGTCGCGCCTGATCGAATACGGCGACGCGGACGTGATGATCGCCGGCGGCGCGGAAGCGACGGTTTCTCCGCTGGGCATTGGCGGCTTCGCAGCGGCGCGCGCGTTGTCGCAGCGCAACGACGAACCGTCGACCGCCAGCCGTCCGTGGGATACCGATCGCGACGGCTTCGTGCTCGGCGAAGGCGCGGGCGCGATGGTCCTCGAAGAGTACGAACACGCGAAGGCGCGCGGCGCGAAGATCTACGCCGAAGTACTCGGCTACGGCATGAGCGGCGACGCGTATCACATGACCGCGCCGCCGGAAGACGGCGACGGCGGCCGCCGCGCGATGGTCAACGCGCTGAAGAACGCGAAGGTCAACGCAAACGAGGTGAACTACGTCAACGCGCACGGCACCTCGACGCCGCTCGGCGATATCGCGGAAACCATCGGCATCAGGCGCGCGCTCGGCGATCAGGCGAAGAAGGCCGTCGTGAACTCTACCAAGTCGATGACCGGCCACTTGCTGGGCGGCGCGGGCGGACTGGAGTCGGTGTTCACGGTGCTTGCCGTACATAACCAGGTGTCGCCGCCGACCATCAATATCTTCAATCAGGATCCGCAGTGCGACCTGGACTACTGCGCGAACACCGCGCGGGACATGAAGATCGATGTGGCGGTGAAGAACTCGTTCGGCTTCGGCGGCACGAATGGTTCGCTCGTCTTCAAGCGTTATCAGTAAGCGCGTCGCGCTCGTTGGCGGGAGATGACCATGACGAGCGCGCGTACGGATCGGCCGCATTGTGAAGCAGGGCATCGCGATGCGGCCGTCGCGTTTTCTGATGGCGGCGATGGCCGTGTTCGTCGGTATCGTCGGCGCGGCGGTTTTCCAGTGTGTTTTCGCCTACGCCGGTAAGTTCGATGCGACTGTCGTCACGCTTGCGTGCGTCGCGGCGCTCGGTTTGACCGCTCGCATATGAATGCGTCGTCAGCCCGTCGCTATCGAGGCGCATGCGGACGACAGTCTCATCACATGGGATCGTCGCAGCGAAGAGCGTTACTGCGCATTGTCGGCTGCACGCAGTTCGGCGGATGGTTGCTCGCGCTTACATTGTCGTCGGGAAAAACATCAGGAAAATCGCGCGCCCGTACGCTTATCGTCGCGGCGGATTCCATCGATGCCGACACATTCCGCCAGTCCGCCGTGAGCGCCCGACGCGCAGCGCGCGCCTACCTGTAACGACTGTAATCGCACATGAGCATTCGGGATAATGCCGAGGCGGGGACGTTACAATACCCCTCCGCGCAACAGCCCAAAGCCCAAACGGATTTCCTAGGTGAGTGAAAAAGAAATCAACCAAGTGCTGGTGGAGCGTGTTCAGAAAGGTGATAAGGCCGCGTTCGAACTGCTGGTCGCCAAATACCACCGCAAGATCATTCGACTGATCTCGCGCCTTGTGCGCGACCCCGCCGAGGTCGAGGACGTCGCCCAGGACGCCTTCATCAAAGCCTATCGTGCGCTGCCGCAGTTTCGCGGCGAATCGGCGTTCTACACATGGTTGTACCGGATTGCCGTCAATACGGCAAAGAATTACCTTGCGACTCAGGGCCGCCGCGCTCCCACTTCTACCGAAGCCGATGCAGAAGAAGCGGAAACTTTCTCCGATGCCGACCAACTAAGAGATATCAACACGCCCGAATCGATGTTGATGAGCAAGCAGATTGCCCAAACGGTCAATGCTGCGATGGGGATGCTGTCGGAGGAACTGCGCACCGCAATCACGCTCCGAGAAATTGAAGGACTGAGCTACGAGGAAATCGCGGAAATGATGGACTGCCCGATCGGCACCGTCAGATCAAGAATTTTCCGTGCTCGCGAGGCCATTGCGGCAAAATTGCGTCCGTTGTTGGACACTCCCGAAGGCAAACGCTGGTAAGGCGGGCTGCATCGGGGCAGGGGCGCGATATCTGGGTCAGGTGTCAGTCAGGCGTCTATACGATGGGGAGCATCATGGGGTCGGTGTCGATGCAAAATCAGGCTCAAAACCAGGCGATTTCGCGGGGCGAGCGCATGTCTGCTTTTGCGGATGGCGAATCGCTCGACGAAATCGGTAATCTCGGCCAGTTTCTCGCGGAACTGACGACCAAAGGCCGCACGGCGTGGTCGGACTATCACCTGATCGGCGACGCGCTGCGTTCCGACGATCTGGCCGAAAGCCCAGCGCGCCGCAGCGCGTTCATGGCGGCATTCTCGGCGCGCCTCGATGCGGAAGCGCATGTGCACGCGCCCGCGGCGGGATCGGTGATGGCGGAAAAATTGTGCGGCAATGTATTCCGCAGACTTTTTGTGCCGGCTGTCGTCGCGGCGGCAGCGGCCACGCTGACGTGGATCGTCGTTCCGCAACTGCAGGGCTTCGACAGCCACTCCGGCGCGCAGGTCGCCAGTGTCAACGGCGCGGGCGATTCGTCGATGCAGCGTGTGGCGATGGCCTCCGTGCCGGCCGCGACGACGCGTTCGCCGGTCGTGGACGCTAATATCATCCGCGATGCGGATCTCGACCAGTATCTCGAAGCGCATCAGCAGTTCTCGCAGCAGCCTTCGATGCCGGGTTCCATGCTTCTGATTCGCGCGGCGGCCATGACCCAGGGCCAATAAAGGGCCAATCTTTTGATGCAGAGTGTGCGGTTGAAAAAAACAAGATCTTCTTGGGGGCGGCTGTCGGTATTGATGCTTTGTGCAGCCGCGTTGTTGACGGCGGCGCAGCATTCCTTCGCGCAGGGCGACGATCCTGCCGCCCAACGCAAAACCGCCGCCGCTCTGCTCAACCGCATCCATGACGCGGCCCAGCAGCAGAATTACGAAGGCACTTTCGTTTTCGTCTATCAGCGTGGTGCGACGGTTCAATCGTCGCGCATCACGCACATCGCCACGCGCGGTGACGGCGAATACGAATCGCTCGAAAGCCTCGACGGCGCCCCGCGCCGCATGCTGCGCCACGACGACGACATGTACACGTTCGTCCCCGAGCGGCATTTGCTCGTGGAAGAGCGTTGGCAGAGCAAGGATTCGTTCCCCGCGCTGCTGTCCACCAGCGGCGAGCAGGTTCTGAACGTATACGAGCCGAAGCTGCTCGGCGCGGACCGCGTCGCGGGTCTCGACACGCAGGTGCTCGAACTCGATCCCAAAGACGCATACCGCTTTGCCTATAAGCTGTGGGCCGATGCGAAAA